>JAFQNW010000015.1 GCA_017420875.1 Bacteroidaceae bacterium | reverse complement strand
GGATAAAACGGATTGGGCGGATTAAATAAAAGAATCCGCTTTATCAGTTCAATCCGCGTCTAAAAAGTAAAACATAACTCTATGTACGATATTAATAAAATCAGAGAAGATTTCCCCATCCTTAGTCGCGAAGTGTATGGTAAACCATTGATTTATTTGGATAATGGTGCTACGACACAAAAGCCTCGCTGTGTGGTAGAGGCCATCACCAACGAATACTACTCCGTGAATGCCAATGTGCATCGTGGTGTCCATTTTCTCTCTCAACAAGCAACCGAACTTCATGAAGCTTCGCGTGAAACGGTGCGTCGTTTTATCAACGCCCGTAGCACCAACGAAATTATCTTTACTCGCGGTACCACAGAAAGTATCAACCTATTGGCCTCCTCTTTCGTTGAAAGTCAGATGCAGGCCGGCGATGAAGTGATTGTTTCCACCATGGAGCATCATAGCAACATCGTTCCTTGGCAATTGCAGGCCGGCAAGAAAGACATTGTCATCAAGGTTATTCCAATGAACGACAAGGGAGAACTGTTGCAGGACGAATACAAGAAACTCTTCTCCGAAAAGACCAAACTGGTCTGTGTCATGCACGTAAGCAATGTGTTGGGTACAGTCAATCCGGTCAAGGAAATGATTGCCGAAGCACATGCACACGATGTTCCTGTTCTGGTCGACGGAGCTCAAAGTGTGCCGCACATGAAGGTGGATGTACAAGAATTGGATGCTGATTTCTTTGCCTTCAGTGGACATAAGGTGTATGGACCTACCGGTGTTGGTGTACTTTACGGCAAGGAGGCGTGGCTCGATAAGTTGCCCCCCTATCAAGGAGGTGGCGAAATGATTCAGAACGTATCGTTCGAGAAGACCACTTTCAATGAGCTTCCTTTCAAGTTCGAAGCCGGAACACCGGATTATATCGGTACCACCGCTTTGGCCAAGGCACTCGATTATGTTACCGCCATCGGTATGGACCAGATTGAAGCTCACGAACAGGAGCTTACTCAATATGCCATGCAGCGTTTGAAGCAAATTGAAGGCATGCGTATTTTTGGCGAAGCAGAACACAAGAGCAGTGTCATTTCGTTCTTGGTAGGCAATATCCACCACCTTGATATGGGAACATTGCTTGACAGATTAGGTATTGCTGTCCGCACCGGTCATCATTGTGCACAGCCACTCATGATTCGTCTGGGCATTGAAGGAACCGTCCGTGCTTCTTTCGGCCTCTACAATACAAAAGAAGAAATAGACATCCTGGCTGCCGGCATTGAGCGGGTGAGCCGGATGTTTTGAAACGATTAATTGTTTTAATTAAAACGCCTTGATGTTTTCATTCAAACGTCAAGGCGTTTTGCTTAAATGCGATGGCGTATCAAGAAACCCACTCCACAATATCCCCCTTTTCTTCCATGCCTAGCTTTTGTCGAATCACCGTCTTCCGTTGATAGACCGTTCGTACCCCTTGCCCGGTAACGATACTGATTTCCTTGGTAGAGAAATTGGCACGAAGCAAGCAGCAGAGCTGAATTTCTTTTTCGTTCAGTAGGTTACCATGCTTTCCTTTTAGGTGGGTATAGAAGTCTTCATAAATATAGTCGATAGTCTTGTATAAGTCTGCCCAATTCAACAGGGCATCCACTTCCACTTCCTTGTTGGCAATGGCCGTCATCCGCTTGATAAGTTCCTGATTGGCAGCGGTAGGGTTGGAGGCCGCCATTTTTATCACGCCCAATTGTTGGAGCATGATTTTCTTGAAAAAACGGTCGTCCTTCTGTTCGGTATGTTGTTGCGATTCGTTGATGAGCTGACGTAAAGCCTCCAGTTCCTCTTCTTTTTCTTCTGCCTGACGTTTTCTTCGCCAGATGAGGTAAGCTAGCCCGGCGATGACGATGGTCAATCCGCCTACTACATAAAGCATGGTCAGTTCTGTCCGTTGCTGCTCGATGGTCAGTTTCAAGTTACGTTCCGTGAGTAAGCGGTTGTTCTCTTCCTTTGCATCAGTAATGGCTTGTTTGATGGAGGCATTTTCTTGTAATTTGTTGACAAAGTTTGCCCATTCCATCATATCGATACGTTTGTCCTTGGCATAGTTCAGGATACTTTGAAGTAGTTCCATATAACTTGCCATGGAGGGGCTATCTTCCATATTGAAATTCATATTGTTCTTCGCCAATGTGATTTGTTGTTCCGCTTCTTTTAGCTTGTCTTGTAACAGATAATATCTGGCTAAGGAGGCATGGGCGAAAGCAACCTGTACACTATCTTTCCCGATAAAATGGTCTAAAACTTGCTTTTGCAGACGGATGGCTTTATCTTGATTGCCATAATCACTGATGATGTCTGCATGATTCGGAAGGACTTGCCGCCAATAAAGGGCGGAATCTTCCGGTGTGCGGATGTATTGGGTGATGTTATCGAACAAGCGTTCACATTCTTCGGGGCGGTTCAGGTAAAAGTACAGGGTAGCCAATCCTTGTTGATTCTCGAAACGTTTTCTCTCCGTCTCATCTTCCATGATTCGGCAAAGGTATCGGTAGCTGGCTTCAAAGTCGTAGTCTTTGTCGCTTAAGTTCATCAAGGCTTGCAAGGCATCCTTTTCCGTATCAGCAATGGACTCCAAAAGGTCATAAGCTTTGGCCTTTTCGCTTTTCCACCAATAATGGTAAGCGGTAAGTATCGTTGCTTGATGGAGTCTTGTCGTATCTTTTGGCTCGATGTTTTGGTAGTATTCCAAAGCCTTATATAATAAGGTATCTTCGCTTAAAGCCTTGCCTTGGCCGAGACGGACTTGGGCTTCTTCCAGCACTTGTTGGAAGTCGATGGGCTCTTGCTTGGGCGTGCAGCTTGTGAGGATAATTGTTATCAGTAGTATAAGTATGCTCATGGTCCTTGCTTTTTATGCAAAGATAGACTTTTTTTATGATTCTCATCCCGTTGCATTTCGTATATAAAACCAGAAAGTCCTGGATATAAACTTTTTCTTTTGAAGCCTATTGATTACCAATGTTTTATATGCTTGCTTGCACTCCATATTCTTCCCGATATAAACCGTTTGAAACGCTCTTTCGCCCTAATTTTGTCTCAACGAAAAACAAAAACAGATGTGTTATGAAACAAATGATTATGCTTATCAGTATGCTGTTGGTACAGGGTATGGCAATGGCAAATTACCGAATCGGTGGGGTAGTGGTCGATGGCGATGATGCTTCGCCTTTAATGGGGGCAACGGTGGTATTGCTTGATACTAACAATCGGCAAGTGGCAGGAGTAACGACCGATATGGATGGACGTTTTGCCTTGAAAGAGATGGCTTCGGGCGATTATGTACTTCGATGTTCGTATGTAGGATATGAATCTTTAACGATGGTGCTGACTTCTTTAAATAGGCACGTTGACTTGGGCGAAATTCGATTGAGCCCCAAGTCGGATGTGCTAGCGGAATTGGTGGTGGCCGGCGAACAAGTGATCCGGAAGATTGACCGACAACTGGTGATGCCTACCGAAACCCAAAAGAAAGCTTCGACGAATGGAGTGTCGCTCCTTCAGCACCTTCAGTTGCCCAACCTTTCAGTTAATCCGTTGACTAAGTCTATTTCCACCAATTATGGCGAATCGGTACAGCTCCGTATCAACGGGGTGGAAGTTACTCAGGAGGAGGTCATAGCCATACGTCCGGCGGATGTCATTCGGGTCGAGGTGCACGAGCAACCGGGCTTAAGGTACGGAGGTGCGGCCATGGTGGTCGATTACATCGTCAAACGAAGAGAGTCGGGCGGTAATGTTTCGGCCGATTTGACCAATGGCGTATCACCCCTCGGTTTTGGCGATTATCAGTTGTCGGGAAAGTATCATCAAGGCAAGTCGTCTCTCAGTGCCTTGGTGCAATGGAACCGTCGCGATTTGGAATGGAACCGCGAGAATGAAGAAACGTTCCGTTTTCCTGAAAAAATCATCACCAACCGCGAGGTAGTAGCATCCCCCAACCGAATCAAGTACGATTATCTTACCACATCGCTCAATTACCATTATGCGAATGGTGAAAAGAGTATGCTCAACATTGCTCTTCGTAATAACCTGAAGGACATCCCTCATTCCTTTACGGACAGGAACAGCATGCTTTATCAAGAGGAGAAGATATACGAGGTGAAAGACCGTGAGCAGTCCAAGAGCATTATTCCCTCGCTGGACATCTATTATCAGTTGAACTTGAAGAATGGTCATCATCTCTATTTCGATGTGGTGGGCACCTACCTTGGTAGCGATAACAAACGCACTTATTCCATGACCGAGCAAGGGCAGACACCGGTAGAAATCTTTTCGAAGACCGAGGGCGATAAGTATTCGCTGATTGGAGAAGCCATTTACGAGCGGACGTTAGGTGATGGAAAGTTCACGACAGGCATGAAGCACAACCAATCGACCATGAACAATGTCTATCAAGGAAATGCCTTGACCAAGGTGTCGATGCGTACGGCCGAAACTTCATTCTTTGCCGAATATCAATCGAGGTGGGAAAAGCTGGATTACACATTGGGTGTTGGGGCAATGCGTACCTATTACATACAAGGTAAGTCCAAACAGGAAAAGTACATCTTCCGCCCCACGCTGAACCTATCTTACCCCTTGGGCAAAGTTTTCTTACGGTACAACGCCAGCATGTCGGGATATGCCCCTTCCTTGTCGGCCATGAGCGATGTGGAGCAACCGATGGATACCTATCAAGTGCGTCGGGGTAATCCGGCTTTGAAGAGTGTTACTTATTTTACCAATCGGCTTTCGGCTTCTTATCGCACCAGGGGAGTCAGTGCAGAACTTTCGGTCCGATACAGTTACGATGACAACCCCATTATGGAAGAAACCCTTTACGAAGATGGCATGTTTGTCCGCACATTCGATAATCAGAAAGGTTTTCATCGCCTGAACTTGCAAGCCAATCTTCAGCTTCAGCCTTTCAACCAATACCTTTCCATCAGCTTGAGTCCCTATTTCAATCGTTACATCAGTCAGGGGAATGTGTACACCCATACACATAGCAATTGGGGATTTCGCGGAAGCATCATCGGAATGTACAAAAACTGGATGGCGATGATGGACATGCACACTTCCTATCACGAGCTCTGGGGCGAAACCATCAACAAAGGCGAGGCCATTCACTCGATAGCTTTGGGGTACAATCGGGAGAAGTGGGCGATACAAGCTATGGTGATGAATCCGTTCACCAAGGATTATCATCAAGGCGTGGAGAATGTGTCACGACTAGCCCCTAACAAGCAGGTGGCTTTCTCGCGTGACTTCTGCCCGATGTTCATGCTCAATGTATCGTTCAACCTTTCGTTTGGCAAGCAGAAGCAGACGGCAAGCAAACGTATCAACAATGACGATACGGATACGGGAATTTTGTCAGGAAGCAAGTAGTATTAGGGATAAGTACAAGATGAATTAGCCTCTTTTTGCAGAGTTATTCGCTTCACCACAAGTGTGTGGATTCTTCCGCACCTATTGTAACGAAGCTTCGGTACAGTATGTGTGGAACCTTCGGCACAAGTGTGCCGAAGGGAATTCTTCAATAAACTTCTGTTAATCCTTCCGGTGATGGAGGCTAATTCTTTTGCTTATCGGTGCAAGAACTCCAGCACACCACCCTTCCACAAGTCCTTGATGCGGATGAAAGGTGTAGATAGTTTCTTGCCGTTGAAGCGGACATCGGTCAGGGTGGTATATTGCTTCCGGTTCTTGGCGGAAATGGTAAGTGTCTTGTTATTCGGAAGCACGATGGTAGCCTTGTCGAAGTTCGGGATACCTAATGCATAAACACCCGAGGCAGGAGTTACCGGATAGAAACCCAGGCAGGTGAACAGATACCAGGCCGACATTTGGCCACAATCGTCGTTGCCACTTAACCCATCGGGCCGGTTCTTATAGTTGGCTGCTAGGATACCCGGGATTCGTTCTTGTGTTTTACCCAGTTCGTTGCAATAATTATAGAGGTAGACATAATGGTGCCCCGGTTCATTGTCGTGGCGATAGTGCTTCTCGTCAAAGTTCCGATCCAATTTTTGCAAGAAGGCTTCTTTCCCTCCCATCAGTTGGATGAGGCCCTCTACATCCTGCATCACACAGAATTGGTAAGTCCATTTGGCACCTTCTGTCATACCCTTTTCTGCATCTACCCAACTTCCGTCCAGGTTTCTTGCCTGGAAGAATCCGGTCTCGGGATTATACAGATGGGTATAGTTCTTGGCCCGTTTCATCAAGTCTTTATAGTCTTGTCGGTGTCCCATTCCTTTGGCCATTTGGGCTATGCAATAATCGTCCAAGGCGAATTCTAAGGTTCTGGAAACAGATTCGTTGGCCTTCTCTTCGCTCACATAACCCTTTTTGAGGTAGTTGGTCAATCCACCACGGGCTTCGTAGTGGCCGTTCCACGGAGCACGGTCGCCCCAGCGGAACTCCTCGTCGCGGGCAGGAGGTGTATAGGCATCCTTCCGAATGGCTGCATAGGCTTCTTTGAGGTCGTATCCCCTAAAGCCGTTCACATAAGCATCGGCAATCACGGCATCGGCGTGCGTGCCAATCATGATGTTGCTATAAGTCGGGTTAGGCCATTTGGGCAGCCAACCACCTTGCTGATACATTTGCACCAGCGACTGAATCATGCCGTTCACCCGTTCAGGAGCAATCAACTGAATCCAGGGGTGTTCGGCACTGAAGGTGTCCCATAATGAGTAATCGTTGTATGCCACTCCCTGATGCACTTTCGAGTCGAAAGCACTGAAGTACTTCCCGTATTCGGATGTTTCTCTTGGGAACTGTAAGGTATGGAACAAGGCTGTGTAGAATATCTGTAAGTCGTCGGCAGAAGCTCCTTCCAACTTAACTTTCGATAAATAATGATTCCACGAAGCTTTGACCTTTTCTTTGGTCTCGTCGAACGAGGAACTTGCCGGGATTTCCTGATTCAAGTTATACTGTGCCTGTTCGTAACTGATGAACGAACTCCCGATGCGGAGGTTGACGTCGGCTGTCCCTTCGGCAAAAACCAAATAGCCTCCTACGTGCGAACCTTCGGCCGAGGCTCCTTTCAAGTTGATGGCTTCGTCCTGATAAGTGCCGTAGTCCACTATCTCGGCATCGTATTTCAAGACATAGTATCCTTTGAATAAAGGAACCTTCGGAGCAATTTTCGACACACCTTTCTGGCTGTTGTGGATTTGTCGGTTGAAGATGTGTATCTCCTTGCGGTCGGGAAAAATTTCGATACCGCCTCCGTCTTCTTCCCTTCCTGCTTCCAGATAAAGGATGGCCTTTTCAGTCTTCGGATAATGGATGCGGAAAAAGGATGCACGCGAGGTAGCTGTAAATTCCGTGGTGATGGAGTGTTGCTTGTCGCCTGCATAAGTCACCTTATAATAATAGGGAGTTGCCGTTTCCTGTTTGCGGTCCAGAGGCACTTTTCGTGCTTCGGAATCCATCTTAAGGGTGTTTATTTCAGGCATCAAGGTCATGAAACCATAGTCGCCCATCCAGATGCAAGGTTGGTGTGATGCCATGAACCCTTGCAGTGTCTGGTCCTGATGATGATACATGGTACGCGAAATCTTATTGGTGCGTGTTACTGCACACCACGATGTCATACCGAAGGGTTGGGTAACTGAAGGAACGATGCCGCCGTATTCCGTATGGTGGGCACCATCTGTGCCAATCATCATGTTCACATAGTCAACGGGAGTTTGTCCTGTAGTAGGCTGCAAGCATCCCATTCCTGTCAAAGCAAAAAGTAACGTGATAAGAAATGTTTTCATAACCTTGGATTTGATTAACTTTCCAAAGGTAACGAATAAATTATATCGAGCAAAAGAAAGTAACTAGGAATGGCACGCTGAAGTCCACGATAAAACCATGAAAGATGGAAACCACCACAAACCGACTTCCGGCAGTTTGGGTGATGATGGGTAGGGTTGTGTCCATCGTTGTAGCTCCGCCCGAGGAGATGGGAGCCAAATTGCCGAACCAGCGTACCATCAGTGGAGCACAGAGCAACGTCATGATTTCGCGGGCAATGTTCGAAAGCAGGGTCACTGTACCCAGTTCGGCACCCTTGTATTCGGTAATGAAGATGCTCGACAAGGAATAATAGCCGAAACCCGAACCTACAGCCATGCATTCGGGAGCGGTACGATGGGGGAGGATAAAACTAATCAATAAGGCAGCCGATAAGGTTCCCAGGATAGTAGCCAGCGGGAGTAACATCAGTCGGGGATTGAGGGTGCGGAAGTTCTGAATGGTTTGTGGGTCGTGCCCGATGCTGAGGCCTACGCTGAACATCAGTCCACACAAGGCATAGAAACTCAAGTCGCCCGATAGCCATTCCGAGGGTATCCAGTGGAAATAGCCACACAGCGTACCCAAGACAAAGAAACCAACGATGATGAGGCTTCCTTTCATGCTTCTTCCTCCTTTCTGCCGTTTACATGCTTCCACAAAGCCCATGCTGCCAGGCAACTACCTAGTACACAGATTGTGGCAATGCCGAATGCTTCCAAGCCCAGCGTAGGAAGGCTACGAATCAGTTGTTCGTTTTGTCCCACCTCGATGCCCAGCAAGAAAAGCAACAGCCATATCAAGGCCGTAATTACCTTGCCAATCCAAGGCATGGACTGGCGTCTGCCCAAATATCCCAGGGCAATGCCTGCAAACATAATTCCAATGACAGTTAGCATGGTCGAAATCTTTTTCCGGAGCCAAAGGTACGCTTTTTGTCTGAAATCCTTATCTTTGTTGCACGATAAATTGAAACTATGTTATTGCCTTACCTAAATAAAAACGTGATTGAAGCCGGTTGCGACGAAGCCGGACGTGGCTGTTTGGCTGGTGCGGTCTATGCAGCAGCCGTGATTTTACCTCCCGATTTTCGTAACGAACTGTTGAACGATTCCAAGCAGCTCACCGAGCGGCAGCGTTACCAGTTGCGGGAAGTCATTGAACGCGAAGCCTTGGCTTGGGCTGTGGGTGTCGTTACCCCAGAGGAGATTGATCGGGTGAATATCCTGAAAGCATCTTTCTTGGCCATGCATCGAGCCATCGACCAACTGAAGGTTCGTCCGGAACATTTGCTGATAGACGGTAACCGCTTTACGAAGTACGGCAATCTGCCGCACACTACCGTGGTAAAGGGTGATGGCAAATACTTGTCCATTGCGGCAGCTTCCATTTTGGCCAAGACCTATCGCGACGATTACATGAACGCCTTGCATCAGGAGTATCCTTTCTATGACTGGAATCAGAACAAAGGTTATCCTACCAAGAAACATCGTGCGGCGATACGCGAGCATGGAGCTACACCGTATCACCGCATGACATTCAATCTGTTGGGCGAAGACCCCCAATTATCTTTTGATTTCTAGCAAGCTGTTCCCTTCTTGAAAGAACGGTATCCGTACACAATGATAATCAGGAAGCAGATGAGTGGCAGCACGAACGAGATGTTGACTGCCGGGAATCCCATAATCACTTCCTGGTCGATAATCATGCCCTGTAATGGAGGCATCAAGGCACCGCCCACAATGGCCATTACCAGGAATGCCGCTCCCAGCTTGGTGTCTTGTGTGTCGACATTTTCCAAGGCAATACCGTAGATGGATGGGAACATGATGGACATGAACAAGCTAATCAGTACCAGGCAGTACAATCCTACCATGCCTTCAATACAGATGGTGCCGAACGTACATACCGAAGCTCCTACACCGAACAGGGTCAGCAATCGGCGGGTATTCACGAACTTCATGATGTAAGTCCCCAGGAATCGGCCCGACAGGTTCAACGACATGGCCACAATGTTGTAGATTTGGGCCGTTGCCTTGTTGATGCCCAGGTGGTCGGCATATTGGATGATGAAAGTCCACACCATAATCTGTGCAGCCACGTAGCACATCTGCGTAAACACTCCTTCCCGATAGATGGAGTTACTCCATAGGTTCTTCAGGGTTTGTTTCACGCTGTGCGTTTGTGTCTTGCCATTATTTTCTTCACTGCTCACCTTCGGCATCTTGGTCAGGGCAATGATGATGAACACACAAAGCACTACCAATCCGATGACCACGTATGGGTCTCGTATCACGGCCAAGTCGTGCAAACGGATGTTTGCCTTTTCGCTTTCGGACAGGGTGTCGAAGATAATTTTACCCGCAGCATCGCGTTTGTCCGACATTAGATAGGGCAGCACCAGGAACGAGGCTACGGCCATACCGCTGAGCGAACCGACCGGGTTGAAGGCCTGAGCCAAATTCAATCGGCGGGTCGACGATTCCTTGTCCCCCAACGAAAGGATGAACGGATTGGCGGTTGTTTCCAGGAAGGCCAACCCGAAGGTCAGGATGTACAAGGAGAAGCAGAAGTAGGTGAACTCCTGATAGGCTGCTGCCGGGATGAACAGGAATGCCCCGATGGCATAAAGCCCCAGCCCCAGCAGGATACCGCTCTTATAGCTGTACTTGCGGATGAAGAGGGCAGCCGGGATGGCCATGGTGGCATACCCACCATAGAAAGCAAACTGAATCATCGAGGCCTTGGCAGCCGACAGCTCCATCACTGTCTGGAATGCTGCCACCATGGGGTTCGTGATGTCGTTGGCGAATCCCCATAAGGCGAACAGCGAAGTGATTAGTATAAAAGTGAGCAGGTACTTTTTAGGTACCAAGGGTTTCTTCTTTTCCATGTATGGTTATTTATAGATAGGACCATAGTTTTGGCAAGCTCTGTAGTCGGCACCTTCCTTGTCCATACCGAAAGCATTCCATGATGCCGGACGGAAAATCTGGTCCTCAGGAACGTTGTGCATACATACCGGGATGCGGAGCATCGAAGCCAAGGTAATCAAGTCGGCACCGATGTGTCCGTAGCTGATGGCACCGTGGTTGGCACCCCAGTTGTTCATTACCGAGTAGACATCCTTGAATGGAGCCTTGTTTTCGTCCAGACGAGGCACGAACCAGGTAGTCGGCCAAGTAGGGTCGGTACGCATGTTCAATGTATTGAAGATTTCCGGATCCACGTCGGCGGTCCATCCTTCGGCAATCTGCAAGACAGGGCCCAAGCCCTTGATCAGGTTCAGGCGGCTCATGGTTACCGGCATGCCACCCTTCGACAAGAAGCAGGAAGAGAAACCGCCACCGCGGAAGTAGTCACGGTCGGCCGGCATCCAGTTGGTTGCCTTCAAGCAAGCTTCGGCATCGGCTTCGGTCATTTCCCAACAAGGCTTCATGCAAGGTTCGCCGGCTTCGTTGGTGCTGGCACCGGTTGCGTCGAGGGTCGTTGCACCCGAATTGATCAAGTGAATCATACCGCCGGCTGCCAGTCCGGTCAGTTCCTTGCCGGTTACACGCTTCACGGCTTCCGGACTCCAGTAAGTACGTACGTCGCTGAACATCTGTCCACATCCGGTCAACAGTTTGCCAAAGAGCATGGCCACACCGTTGCAGGCATCGTTTTCGGTTGCCAGCACATACGCCTGACGGATACCGTTCCAGTCGAAGGTACTGCAAAGCAATGCTTCGGTAAAGTCACCGTTTGGTTTCCAGTCGGTCCATTGGCGTTGTCCTTGGAATCCGCCGGCCAGTGCGTTGTGCCCGATGGCTTCTTCCTTGAATCCCATTTCTTTCAGCTTCGGGTTGCCCAGCATCAAGTCGCGTACGATGAGGGTCATCTTCACCACAAATTCCCAGTCGCTGTCCTTGCCGGCACGGTCCTTCTGCTTTTCCGGACGGTTCTTGTCCCAGCCTTCGTTGGGCTTGCAGTATTTTTCAGTCCAGGCCATGGCCTTTTCGTATTCTTCGTGGTCGTAGATGCCTTCGTCCATGCGGCGTAGGATTTCGGTTTCGTCCACACTTTCGTTACGCATGCCCAAGTATTCCTGGAAGAAGTTCTGGTCTACGATACTTCCGGCGATACCCATACATTGGCTACCTACCGACAGATAGCTTTCGCCACGCATCTGTGCCACAGAGATGGCTGCACGTGCCCAGCGGAGAATCTTTTCGGCTACGTCGGCCGGGATGGTATTGTCGTCCAGGTCTTGCACGTCGTGTCCGTAGATGCCAAATGCAGGAAGACCCTTCTGTGCATGGCCGGCCAATACAGCAGCCAGGTACACGGCTCCCGGGCGTTCGGTTCCGTTGAATCCCCACACCGCCTTCGGCCAGTGCGGATGCATGTCCATGGTTTCCGAGCCATAGCACCAGCACGAAGTAACCGAGATGGTGGCTCCCACGTTTTCGCGTTCAAACTTGGCTTGGCAAGCAGCACTTTCGCCCACACGGCCAATGGTGCTGTCGGCAATGACGCATTGCACCGGAGTACCGTCGGTATATCTCACGTTCGATGAAATCAGTTCGGCCACGGCTTTAGCCAGACTCATGGTCTTGTCTTCCAGACTTTCGCGAACACCGCCTTGGCGTCCGTCGATGGTAGGGCGAATCCCTATTTTCGGATATTTACTCATAATATGTGATTTTAAGGTTCGTTTTTAGTCTACTTCTTACAAAGTAACGGAATTTTGCTTGAAAGAGCAACGATAGGAATTATGTTGTTCAGCAGAGATGTGAATCGCTGTTTCAAGTAAATAAAAAGCGTAAAACGTGTGGAGAATCCCGCTCCTTTTTATAACTTTGCAAATTGGAAAACAGAAGAATAACTTTTAAACCAAATAACAATATGAGCAAAAAAGCCCTTTTAATGATTCTTGACGGCTGGGGAATCGGCACTCAAGGCAAGGAAGACGTGATTTTCAATACCCCAACTCCGTATTGGGACAGTTTGTTGGCCAACTATCCACATTCTCAGTTGCAGGCTAGCGGTGAAAACGTTGGTTTGCCTGATGGTCAGATGGGTAACTCGGAAGTAGGTCACTTGAACATCGGTGCAGGTCGCATCGT
>JAFQNW010000158.1 GCA_017420875.1 Bacteroidaceae bacterium | reverse complement strand
TTTGAAAACCCATCCCCCCCGTAAATCGGGTAAACAATAAAAGTGATATTGTTGAACCCATGGTTATAGGGAAAGTTCCTTGGGGAATAGAACCACCCCAATAGATATAATTCCCACAAACCGCTTTTATTTTGTCAATATCATCACTACCCCCTATATATCTCGTTTCTACAAGTCCTTTTTTGTCGAACCCCAATAATCCGGCCACGCAAAATTTTCTTATACTCAGAACAGTAAATATTATTTTTGTTAGAACCTTAAAATATTAGCTATGGAAAAGATAAGATACCGCTTAGTCTTCAATAGAAGGAAGCAACTAAATGTAAATGGTGCTGCTCTTATACAGATAGAAGCATCACTCAACAAACGAAAAGTATATTTCACCTCACGAATATACATCCGACCAGATGAATGGGATAAACACTCAAGAACAATCGTCAATCATCCACATGCTATCGAGCTTAATGCCTGGCTGTATGAGCTCATTCTCAATTTGGAGGGATTTGAATTGGCAATGTGGAAGCGTGGTGTTACACCAACATTGCTTCAATTAAAAGAAGCTGTAAAAAACAATCGAAGCTCTGATATTTCCTTCGAGTCGTTCAGCATGTCGGCCATCAGAAGAAGTCATCGCAAGAACGGAACCAAAAATAACCTTATTGGGACATTGAAAATACTCAATGAATTCCGCCCTGGCTATACATGGGATGACCTTACATATACTTTCCTTCGAGATTTAGAGCTGTGGTTGCTTGAAAAGGGTGCAGCCGTCAACACCGTAGCCAAACATCTACAGAACATTCGGACAATGATTAATGAAGCCATATCAGCAGGGTATATGCATGCGGACGCTGATCCTTTTAGGCAGTTCACAATCAAGCACGAGAAAGTGCCACACCGTTTCCTGAATCCGGATGAGTTGAAGAAAATGGAGAATGTAAAGGTGGGAGGTAAATTGGCTCATATACGTGATGCATTTCTGTTCTGCTGTTATACTGGTCTCCGTTACTCCGATTTCCGAAATCTTAAGGAAGATTTTATCCGAAAGATAAAAGGCCAACCATGGCTGATGATACAAACGGAGAAAACCGGATACGATTTGAAAATACCATTGTACTTGGTTTTCGGTGGGAAAGCTCTTGATATCTTATCCCGATATCCATCAATCAATGAATTTACTCGTATAGGGTGTAATGCTGATACCAACAGGCATTTGTCAACGCTACAACAATTAGCCAAAATAAAGACTAGAACCACGTTTCACACCGCTCGACACACTTGTGCCACGTTGCTATGTCATCAAGGAGTACCGATTACTACCGTGCAAAAAATTCTTGGTCATACGAAGCTAACCACCACGCAACTTTATTCCGAAGTAATGGCCGATACAATTGTACGAGACCTTTCCAATGTTAAAAGATTTGGAAAGGAACGAAAGTCAAGAAATGTTTAGCAGTAGATTTTGGGTAGACTATAGAAATCTACTTAAGCTCTACTTTAGTATTCTAGCATCTATACAAAGATAGTGATTTAACACGAATAAAACAAGTAATAAAAGGGTATTTTTATGATAGGAAAATAGATGAAGCAAGACTTAGAAATTACACATTTCGTTTTGAGTTAAAAAGTGTATTTTTTTACATTTCGTTTTGAGAAAGTTGCACATTTCGTTTTGCGGCTTGTACGCATGCTTACTTCGTGCGGAATGTACTGGTCTTTCTTCATAATGTTTGGGGTTAATGATTATGATGCAAAGGTCGGAAGTAAAGAAATAAGAGTGCACGGAACTTTCCCCACCTTTCTTTTACCTATATTGTTTATAGTCAACCTGATAAGCATTAAAAAGGTGGGGAAAGTTCCGTGCTGTTTATTTAAGCTTTATTAAGTATTCCGGTTTCGGAAACGCTTGTTAGAAAGAATCTTGTAAACGGTTTCCGAACTAAAACCTTGTATTTGATAAATCAGACTAATGAGTCGGGAAAGTTTTTGACTGGAGTATCGTTGCCCTTTACAGACAGCGGGCAGACTGATGTCTATTTCAATACTCACGATATCGTCTTGTTTTTCCTTTTGTGTTTTCCCGTGAGGCCTATACCGGATGCGATGCTTCGCCTGCAACCCATCCGTTTCGGGACAGAGCACGGCCAGTTTGCCACGGAGCGATTTCAGTCTTTCGACCTCATTACCGCTCAACACTCTTTTTTCTTAATTTCTGCCTCCAACACACGGCAGAAGTGCTCAACCTCCTGGTTGAATGTACGTTCTTTTTTCATTTGTGACATTTAATTAGAATGTTATTATAAAATATAGTCCCAACTACACTAAAGCAGTGGGGACATTAAATTCTCAATATTTGTACTACACCCGTAATGATTATAGACTGTCATTACAAAAAATCAGAAAGAGGAAATAAAATGCTCGAAGCCCTTCTTATGACCAGGAATAGCCAAACGTTTACATATCCGATAAATATAACGTCTGACAGTTGTATCCTTTACCTTCATTACCTCGCCCACTTCTTCCCAAGAATACCCTAACCTCAACAGACAGCACAGGTTCAGTTCATATACCGTCAGCCCAGGATATGCCTTTCTCAAGCGTAAAGCAAAGCCATTCGAAGTAATATCCAACCAATGCATCAGGCCATTCAAATCTCTTTGCACCTCATAAGACTCAGGCCTTTTCGACAAACGTAAATATACTTCCAATGCTTTTACATCTTGTTCTGATGGTAAATCATTCATCTTTTTTTGTATTAACAATCCGTTTCACCTCCTCCCTCATCTCCCGGATAGCGGTCGATTCCACTTTCGGTTCTTTCTCCATCACCATCCTTGCAGCCTGTTCCAGTTTCACCTTGGGGAAGACATCAGGATGTTCCGCATACAGTTTCACCAACAAGTAATATGGATAGATGCGGTTCGGCAAACGATGGGTGGAACGGATAAACCAATCTTCCGCTTCCTTGTACTTTCCCAATCCTTGATAGTTCTTCCCGATGATGTTCAGTATCATTGCATCGCTGCTGATTTTCATCGTTTCCTTCAGCAAGTCCGTCGATGCTTGCCATTCCCCTGCCCGATGAAGTGCATGGGCACGCTCGAACATCTGCCGGGCATTCCGTTCCGGCCTGTTTTCTGATATATAAAGACTGATACCGAACCCCAATGCCAACGCACCGACTTGCACCCATGTATGCCGGACTGCCATCAGGCAAACCACCAACAGCCCGATGAAAGTCACGATGAACTCCATGAACTGGAACGGATAGGAAGAAAAGGCAAACACTCCCAAAGACAGCAGACCGCCACAGGCACCATACCGTCCATTCCCATGCCCCAGACAGAATAAGACAATCACCACCATCAGGATACCGCACAGAGCCGGGACACCCCTGGCCATAGCCACTTGCAAATATTCATTGAACACATATTCCGGACTGCCTGCCACATGCTCTTCCTGTGCCGTAGCCTCACCCGATGCGAAATACTTCTCCTGGGCATCACCATACGCACCAGGAACCTGATCCCAGCCTACACCCGTCCAAGGATGTTCCAGCACCGCCTGTGCGGAAACTTTCCACATCAGCAGACGCCCGTCCGCCGAATCCTTCTTCATCAGGTAACCCGCCGTTCCTACCGCCAGCAACAGCAACAAGACTACTACTTTCCAATACTTACATTTCAGTGACAAACGCTTGCCGAGAGATTTTATTTCGGTTGGATAAACACTACCGCACACATATACCGACGATATTGCCACCGCTACCCAAGCCGTGCGGCTCATCGTGGCCGGAAGCATGATGCCTATCAGTACCAGGGCCACTAGGCTTATCCAATAAGCCAATCCTTTCCGACAATTGCGGTAGTGGTTCAACACTTCCCACAGACACACCGGAAAGGCCATCGCCAGGAAACCGCCATAAGGGCCGGGATTATAAAACGACCCTGTCAACGGGAACATCGCATGCTTCACCGGCAAGTAACCGTATACTTGTCCCAAGCCCCATAAGGCTTCTACCATACCGGCCAGTATCAGCACCCAATTCAGTATTCTCCCTACTTTCATCATTCCCAACTGATTCTACCATCTTTATATATGAACGGACGTTCCGAAGAATCCGCTTCCCATTTGCGTTGACGGCTACGGAGCATCATCAAGGCCCCCGTCGGCACATCCTCAAACGTAACATAGCCACACGTTGTACCGTCCTGTTCCCCGGCCGGTTTCCAGCCGTCTTGCCAGTACATCAGTTCATAGTGGTCGTTCTCCCGTATTTCACTGTCCAGATACGGGTATATCTCCAGGGCAGTCAACTTGTAAGGCTTGCCCAGATCGAAGTCTATTGTCCGGTGGGGTACTGTCCCTCTGCAAGCGGTCGATTCCAGGCCGTCCGTCAGCATCTCCACCCGTTCTTCGGGATGGGTTACCCGTATGTCGGTAGTTATCTTCACATCTGTTATCTTACCCTCCGCTGTATAGAAGCCGATTTCTCCCAAGGCCAGTGTATCGGCCGGCAGATGCATCCGCACATGGCGGTAAGCCTTGTCCGCCTGGAAGTTTTCTTTCGTATAGCCCAGCTGTAGCGAATCTTTCCACACATGCAGTTCCTCTTGCGGTTTGCCGTTCTCCAGTCCTGTCAGGCGGACACCCCTCATGCGGCCGAAGTGCAGGCGGTGGTAGTCGCTCACCCAAGCCCCACGGATGACACGGGTACGCACCATGCCCCGCTGTCCATCATCTTCCAACGGCCGTATCTTTCCGTCCGCTTCCAGTTTGAACGGAGCAGCTGCCGGAATCACCGCCCCGTCATCGTAATACACCGGCAGATAGGTCACGTCGTGCCCCATGCCCTTGAACAGCACCGTGCCGTCGGCTTTCAGTTCGCCCCATTGCACGGGGTGCCAACGGCCGTGGCCGAACACCGCCAGGTAAGCATACCTTGCCCCTTCCGGTGCTTCTTCCGTCAAGTCTACTGTTATATCGTGGGTTTCGAAGTATTCCCCCGACACGTCCTTCTTCTTCACGTTGCGGAACACCGGTGGGATGTCGCTCCGTTCCACCCGACTGTCGCCCACCGGTCCTTCCACATGGTTGGAGTAGGTATATCGGTACACCTTGGGCAAACGGAACTTGCCCCGGAGGTGGTCGATGTCACGGTTGTTGTAGATGCGTTTGTATTTCCAGCGGTCATGGTCCCAGAAAGGTTCGAAGGCGTGCGACTCTCCGTCCACGATAACCACATTCCACGTATGCGAGCTGTTGCGGTTGCCCCACCCCGGCACAAAGTCGATGGCTACGGGCATCCCCATGGCCGAAAGCAGCAGCGAGTTGAACCAGCACTTGTGCATGCAGAGCCCCACACGGAGATATTCCACCACATCCGCACTGAACACCGGCAGGCTGGCTCCCCAGAAGCCCGAGTGGCGGATTTGGCGGTACTCATACAGTAGCGAGTCGGTCTCATTCCGCCAAAATGCTGTACTGTCCGTGTAGTATTGTCCGGCATGGCGGTGATGGAACGTATCCCTCATGCCATCGGCCAGCAGGCCGTTCAATCGGCGGTAAGGAAGGACGTATTCACAGAAGTCCTCGAAGCTACAGTTTTGGGTATGTACGTTCTCCTTCCACGCCTGGAAGGAGCGGTCTATTTCTTTGATCAGGTAATCGGCCGTCAGGCTTTGGAGGTCTTCCACTGACGGAGACTGCCGGAACTTGTGTGCTTCCGCTTCGCAAAGGCTGTCCAGGCGTTCGCCCCACTCGGTGGAGTAGGCAAAGCCGTGTTCACGGCTGATGGCATGATGCTTGGCATAGACGGGGCGAAGCCGTTGCAGGTCGGCACTGTCTGCACCGAAGCTTGCCGGCATGTTCTCTATGAGGAAACGGGCGGCTTCGTATTTCAGACCACTGTCTTGGTAGTGTTCCAACACCTTTTCCAGTTCCGCACGGTTGTCACCGGCACGGTTCAGGGCGTAATCCAACTTCGGGTGGTGGTTGCACGATGCCGTCAGTACACAGAAAAGCAACAGGATATGTTTCAGGTTCTTCATGTTTTCTTGTTATTCTATCTTTTTAAACACACGGTTCCAACGGATGTCGTCGGTTGTCTGGTCTACTGATTTCCAGATGCGGGTAGCCACACCCACGATATAGGCTTCGGGCAGCAGTCCCCAGTAACGGGAATCCTTGGAGTTTTCCATGTGATCGCCCCCTACAAAGTAATAGTCTTCCTGGAATCGGTATTCCGTTATCACGCTGTCGCCTAATAGCACCTGATTGTCTTTTCGGTTCAGGGGGCGTTTCTGTTCCCATCCTATCAGGTTGCGGTAGAGCTTCACCGCTGTGGAGTCCATCCGCACCGTCTGGCCTTTAGCCGGTATGGCCAACGGACCAAAGTTTTGTACCGTCCATCCTACATATTCATCCCACGGGTACGACCGCAGCATCACCCTAACCGAGTCGGCGGGTACCAGCCGTGCCATCCGTTCCTGTGCCTTCATGTTCCCTACCGGTTCATCCAGTCCTTTGATTCGGTAATGCCCCTGCACGATTTCCAGCGTATCGCCCGGCAGGGCGATGCAACGCTTCACGTAGTACCGCATCAGATCCATGCTCATGTAGTCGTTGCTCCGGGCATACGGGTCGTTGAACACCACCACATCGTTCCGTTTCAGCTTCTGCCATCCCGGCAGACGGCTGATGTCTACCTCGTCTCCTTCGGCCGAAGCAAAAACATCAAAGATGCGACCGCCCATGATTCCTTTATTCACCAGAATGCAGTCACCCGGTTGCAGGGTGGGAAGCATGGAATCTGTAGGGATACGGAAAGAGGTGAAGCCGATTACTTGGAGTACCAGCCATACCAAACCGAGGATACAGATCCAAAAAACTGTTGAAAGTAGTCGATTAAAAATACAGAGCATAGATTAATTTAAATCATAAAACCACCTCAAACCTTTTGAAGACCAATTTATCTTCATCAAACGATGAATTTTTGTAATGGCTGGTGCTGAGATACACTCCATCTTCTAGGATCAACACCAAATCGGAACGGTAATCGTATGCAGGAAAGAATGTTTCACCCAAGACTTCAAAATCTTCGTTCAGTACTATAATAGAAAATTTTCCTCGACCAAACTGCCATAAGTCCACAAAGTTTTCTTCCTTTTCATATTCTTCTTGAGGATAAACCACCCGATAATACAAACGACGGTATTTGTCGTAATAAATGTTTCCATAAAAAGGATATTCACATAATCTTTTCGCTACAACCGCCAAATCATCCGATACTTTAGGGGTCTTCAGTTCATCTATAAAACGACTTTTGGCAAAGTGCTTCATCACTTTTCCATCATCTAACGAAACGGTATATAAATTTTCATCCATACCAAAAGAATATACCAATTCTTTGCCATTAAAACAACGGCTCATACTCCTTTCTATTCCCAAATAAATCCGTTCCGGACTATAATCACTCATGATTGTCGGTGGATAACAAAAGGAAAAAGGAGATACTCTATTACGTACCAAATCAACAACCATTTCTGTCGCACTCTCTGATTTCGCCAAATTACCGAGACGACGATTAGGAGCCTGTACCGCATACAATTGATTATCATACAACACAATCTGCATTCCATTCAAAGAGTATGTAGGTATAAAAGGATAATCTTTTGTCATCTTTTCCGCTATAAAAGATTTTTGTTTGTGTCCACTACTATCCACCACGGAAATCTGCGAGACGCCCATGTCAGGTATATATATATTATCCCAATCTTTTACATAAAACCCATAGGCCAAACGTCCAATACCATCCGGACCCTCATTCTGCAGCTGAAGGGTCTTTACCAACCCTCCCGATGTAATATCATAAAAGTACACACACGAAAAGTCATTACTCATAAAAGCAAAATATTTCTGAGATTTTTCATCTTCAAAAATCTGCATAGATTTAATGAACATAGAAGCATCAGATGGGACTGAAAACACCAAAGAATCTGAAGCGACAATTAAACAATCTTCAGCATCTGTCACTATCCCATTATCACGACAAGCACTAAACAAGGTCAAACAGGATATAAGCAAGAAAAATAAACGTTTTCGCATTTCAACAATATCATAAAATCAGGAAGATTTATCTTCCTGATTTTATAATTATCTTTTACTATATTCCACAATAACAATGTGAGCTATCCCCTGTATGATCACAAATCCATGTTTTTGTATTCATACGACATGAAGTATCTCCTGTTTCATCATCCGCCAACGCTTCCACATTAGCCAAAGCAATGTCAGACATTGCAATTGCTCTTTGAGAATTAAACACATTAACACCAGCTATTAAAGCTACTGCAGCAATCATCATTACTGCACGAATATTTTTCTTCATATTTATATCTATTTTAAAATTTATAATTAATAGTTGTTTTCATTCTTCTTTTCAGAAAGTTTCTCACCGTGAGCACTACCAATCACTGATTTGTAGTATTCAAAAAATTACATTATGTTTGTAGCCAGTTACCTCCGTTTTTTAAGGAGAACCGTTGGGGAGTGAAAAGAATTGAGCCTTGCTAAACTTTGTTTCTTTTCCTCCCGTTTTTAGTTCTCGATGAGTTAATATTTTAAGTGTATGTATTCAGATTCTTCGCTTTGCTCAGGATGACACTGTATTATTCTGCATTCCCTTTGACGGTTAAACGAAGTGGGGAATTTTCCGCATTACAATAAATCGTTATCGCCTTATTAAAATGCTCGGCTTGTTCGGCCTCATAAATCACTTTCAGTTCCAATGATGCTCCTAGGCGAACAGGCTCTTTACAGTATTCCACTTTGGTACATCCGCAAGAAGTCGTTACATCCTGTATTACCAACAGTTGGTTTCCTGTATTAGTCAAGACAAAACTTCGTTCTTGCTTTTCCGTTTTTTGGAAACTGCCAAAATCAATCGTTGTCTGATTAACCGCAACCGTTGTGGTTGTACCCGTTGTCTTCGAAGTTTCCTTGCCTGTCATCAAACTCAAATACAAATCCTTCACCTTCGGGTTATGAACAGGGTTACCGATTGCCACGACCCGATTGTCACGATCCAACAAAAAGGTTTGGAAAGTCATTTCTGTGGGGAATCGATTCAAACGATTCAATTCATCCTTTTCATCGTAGCAAACCGGATAAGAGAAGCCATCGCGACGAGTAAGGTATCGCAATTCTTTCATATCCTTCGGATGGAAATAGAATATGAAAGAGACTTTACCGCCTGTTAATGAATCAACTTCATGTACCCACTCCTTCCAACGAGGAAGTTGCAACTTGCAACTGGCACAACCCACAGAATCAATGTAAGTCAACACCTTGTAATCGGCATCGGCAAAAGTAAAATCTACCGTATCTTTTCCTAATACGGTAAAAATGGAATGGGAAGGGAATTTGATTTCCTTTCCCTCCCATTCTTTTACTAAACGGTTGATACGGTCTTTATCTGTTTCACCACACGATGTAATGAACAATAAAGCACATAGCATTATCAACCTATTAATTATCCGCATACTTTTATAACGTATATGTACCATAATACAAGGTACCGTCCTCGGTTACTATCTGCACTAAATATGTACCACTAGCAGTAGAAACATTCAACAGCAAGCTATTAGTAGCAGACCATTCTTCACTTGTCAGTTGATTGGTTACGGTTACTTCCCAATCACCGACTTCTTCGAGTAAAGACAATTGAATAGCTCCATCCATATAGGTACAAACTATTGGGATATTTAATAAAGAACGAGGATGGGTATTTTCATTTCCCGAGTGTCCCTTTTCCAATTTTACATCTTGCGGTTCTTCTTTCTGTACTTCCGCATTTGCTGTTACTGCAATAAAATGCAATGAAAACAGCAGCATTACAAATCCTAAAATTCTTTTCATTTTTTTCGTCTGTTTTTCATGATTAATTTGATGCAAAGTTAGGGAGATATAATGTTCTAACCAAGAAAACAGAGAAATCCAAATTTGACAAGCTTATTTATAATAAGCTGTAAATCAAATAGTTTAATCTTGTCAAAAAGCTCATTTTTGACAATGCAGACAAACACCTGAATATCAATAACTTAAACAACGATTTCAGGGGGAGGTAATACATAAACAACTAGCTATCAACTACTTACACAACAACCTTAAGTATAATTCTTTATATTGTAACGCGGAAGAATCCAAAACCTTACGAAGTCGGTGTCTTTTTTGATAAATTGCATCTTCACTTTCGTCCATCAAACGGGCAATCAATTGAATGGGGAAACCGGCGAAGAAATAACAAACCCGACGATAGTCTGATTCATCTGTCCATTGCATTTCATTTCGGAAATGAGACATCGCATTGTCATTATAGAGATTTACCAAGTTTTCCACCTCACGATAAGCCTTGTTTCCTACATAGTATTTCTCTTGCCAAAGGGTTATTTCTTTGCGAAGCTTTTTATTTTTAGACTCTTCTTTCCCATCCTTATGGATAAGGACAACTACCAATTTACCCATAGTAGCAAACCAAATTTTAAACAAATCAATCACAAACGCAGACTTCCGCTGAAGTTCTTTTTCCGTATCCGATTGCAATTGCTCCATTTCTTGAATATACAGGCGATGATGTTCTTCTCTACGATTAAGTTCTAGACGAAGATTATCAATAGATGTAATATGCGATTGATCAGACTGTTCCTTTTCTTTCAGTTCCTGCAATAAAGAAGCTATTTTTTTATTACTTTCTTCCTCCTTCTGTTTCTTCTCATCTTTTAATTGTTGGATGGTCTTACTTGCCTTTTCTTTTTCCTTTTTCAATTTCCGTTTCAATAAAAGATAAGTAATTGCTAAAAGCAAAGCTGATAAAATAATGTAGAGTACACGCAAATACTGCTCCATACGGAGCTTATATGTTTGGAAATCCAATTTCCCCGATAAATAATCTCGTTGAACAGTCAAGATAGGTTGTTGTAAAGTTTCATATGATTCAGATTTCTGCAATTTAGTACCTTCCAACAAATCAGCATAAGCTTTCTTCTCATTCCCTGCTTCATACTCTATCTCAGAAGAAGATAAATACAAATTAACTGAATCTACACGGTTTTCAGCACGCCTCCATCCTTTTTCTATAAATTTTCTTGCCTTAGAAAAATCACTTTCAGAAGCATACAGTGCCGCTAAACTTCCCATAAAAGAGGCTGTTCCCCAATCTGAATCAACCAACGTTTGCAATTCATTATGTAATGTACGAGCTTTAGCCATATCCTGCAATTCAACAGCCTGCATCAGCAAATCCCCCAAACACAATCTTACCAACACATTATCTTGACTTTCCTTTCCGGCAAGAAGTGCCATTTGTAACAGGCGTTCACTTTCGTCATATTGATTCATATTCCGACATACACGACTCATGTTCAGCCTCATGTAGCTACAATGAGTTTCTTTCCCTGCCAACTCATAATATTGACTCGCTTTCTGATAGGCTTCCAAACTTTTGGGATAATCGTAATACAGACGATAAATTCGTCCAAACTCCGAATACAACAGTCCTACCAAATATCCATCTTTCACTTCATCGGCCAACTGCTCGGCTTCCGTATAAGCCAATATGGCTTTGTGGAGTTCACCGGCATTGGTGTATACCCTGCCTTGATAATAAAAGGCAAGGAACTTGCTATGCACATCATCGGTAGTGCGATAATAGTCTATCGCAATGTTTATCAGCGAGTCGTTGGTTTCGTCGATATAGTTCTTATCCAGGGCCTGGGAATAAAGCAAGGCATAACGGGCACGGTTCTTGTCTTGGTGTAGTTTGTCCACCGGTAAGGTTTGCAACAAGGTATAGGCCGAGTCGGGATATTCGTTCATCAATGCCTCGGCACGGTGCAATGTGTCGGTTATTGTTTTCTTGTCCGAACAGCCATAAAAACTTATCAGCAAAAGCACCCAAAGTATAGCGTATTTTCCTTTCATGTAGTTCCCTCATTGTTAAAACGGCACAAATATAACGACAGGGATTGAATAATAAAAGTTTTCACAAACAAACATAACAATTTAAAGACAGCCAAAAGAGTAATGCATCTACCATACAAGAGAGTATAAATAGGGCTTCGGGGCAGGAAAAGGACACCCTTTCGCTTGCTTTTTCCCTATAAAATAAGTTTCTTTGCATCGTACAAAAAACGCACAAAGATGCAAACCATGATTATAGAAAATCTCCAAAAGCTCTATCAACAACATACAGGCATACCGGCCGAAGAAATCATCGAAATGCCTGCATCCGGCTCTAATCGCCGCTACTTCCGCCTGACCGGAAAAGAAAGCCTCATCGGGGTGTACGGAACCTGCAAAGAAGAAAACGAAGCGTTTCTCTACATGGCGGAACACTTCCGGAAAAAGAACCTGCCCGTGCCTCAAGTGATGTGCGTATCCGCCGACAAGAGTTGCTACCTGCAAGAGGACTTGGGCGACACGCTGCTCTTCCATGCCATCGAGAAGGGACGCATCACCAACAGTTTCTCGGAAGAGGAAAAGGAACTGCTACGCAAAACCATCCGATTGCTGCCGGCCATCCAGTTTGCCGGAGCCGACGGATTTGACTTTAATCAGTGCTACCCTCAGGCGGAGTTCAACCAGCGTTCCATTCTATGGGATTTGAACTACTTTAAATATTGCTTCCTGAAAGCTACGGGACTGGAGTTTCAGGAAGACAAACTGGAGGATGACTTCCAGAAGATGAGCGACGTGCTGCTACGAAGTTTGTCGGCTACGTTCATGTACCGCGACTTCCAAAGCCGGAACGTGATGATTAAGGACGGGGAACCGTGGTTCATCGATTTCCAAGGAGGACGGAAAGGACCGTTCTTCTACGACGTGGCTTCTTTCCTCTGGCAAGCCAAGGCACGCTATCCGGAAAGCTTGCGGAATGAGTTGCTGGACGAGTACATACAGGCTCTGTGCAAGTACAAACCGGTAGACCGTAATTATTTCTTTAGCCAATTGAGACACTTTGTATTATTCCGCACCCTGCAAGTATTGGGGACTTATGGTTTCCGCGGATACTTCGAGAAGAAGCCACACTTTATCCAAAGTGTGCCGTATGCCATCGAGAACCTACGCCAACTGCTACGCGAGGATTATACCGAATATCCGTACCTATGCTCGGTTTTACGCGAACTGACCGAGTTGAAACAATTCAAGGATGACCTGAAGAAACGCCAGCTCACCGTGAAGGTGATGAGCTTTGCCTACAAGAAGGGGATTCCAAACGACACGACCGGAAACGGGGGCGGCTTTGTATTCGACTGCCGAGCCGTGAACAATCCGGGCAAGTACGAACGATACAAGCCATTCACTGGACTGGATGCTCCTATCATCAAGTTCCTGGAGGATGACGGCGAAATATTCCCGTTCCTGGAACATGCTTATGCCTTGGTGGATGCTTCGGTCAAACGATACATGGAGCGTGAATTCAGCAACCTGATGGTGTGCTTCGGATGTACCGGCGGACAGCATCGTTCGGTCTATTCGGCCCAGCACATGGCCGAACACCTGAACCGGAAATTCGGGGTGAAGGTGGAACTGATTCACCGTGAACAGAACATCGAACAAACCTTTGAAGCGACCTTATGAAAGCCATGATTTTTGCTGCCGGCTTGGGCACTCGCCTGAAACCGCTGACCGACCACATGCCCAAGGCCCTTGTTCCCGTAGCCGGAAAACCGATGCTGGAACATGTCATCGAGAAACTGAAAGCATCGGGTGTAAACGAAGTGGTGATTAACGTGCATCACTTTGCCAATCAAATCATCGACTTCCTGAAAGCAAAGGACAACTTTGGCATCCGTATTTGGATTTCGGACGAGACAGATGAGTTGCTCGATACGGGTGGTGGTATCCAAAAAGCATCCTGCTACTTGAACGAACCGTTCCTGGTGCACAATGCGGACATCCTTTCGAATGTGGATTTGAAAGCTCTTTACGATTATCACCTGACCAGCGGCAATGATGCCACCCTATTGGTCAGCCCGAGAAAGACGGTACGCCATCTGCTGTTTGATGAGAACGACCGGCTATGCGGATGGGTGAACAAGGATACGCTACAGACCAAGCCGGAAGGTTTTGTCTACCAACCGGAGAGCCAGAAAGAATTGGCATTTGGAGGGATTCATGTGATTTCGCCCAGTCTGTTCCGGTACATGAAAGACTGGGAGGGAAAGTTCTCCATCATGGATTTCTATCTGCAAACTTGCCGGGAAGCCCGACTGGGCGGTTATGTAAAGAATGACTTGCAACTGATTGATATCGGGAAACCGGAAACGCTTGCTCAAGCAGAAGCGTTCATTCGCCAAAATCATTAGCCGCATATTTGTCGGCAAGATTCCAATCCTCGCCCCGTTGTCTGCTTTTGCGTATGCAGGCAACGATGCGATAAGCGAATGCTGCGATAATCACCGCTAAGATTAGAAGCCAAACCATTTCTGAATGACATTTAACTATTCGAATAATTTCAACCGTTTTTCCGTAGCCTCTTCCAACGAAACCAGCTTCACTGGCTTGGTTACATTGGCTTGACGCAACGTTTCCTGTTCTTGATACAGGGTCTGCACGAACTCCTGTTTCTGCTCCGGATTCAACAAGCGAGCTGCGACCCAAGCATTTTGGGAAGCATCCTTGAGATGGACAACCGGGCCATCATACACCGGAGCAATCTTCAAGGCGGTATGCAAAGCCGAGGTCGTTGCCCCACCTACGAGGATAGGGATTCGCAATCCTGCCCGCTGCATTTCCATGGCTACATGAACCATTTCTTCCAACGAAGGAGTAATCAGGCCGCTCAGTCCTACCATGTCCACCTGTTCCTCGATGGCTTTGCGGACAATGTCTTCGGCGGGTACCATGACACCCAAATCGATGATCTCATAATTGTTGCATGCCATGACTACCGAAACGATGTTCTTGCCTATGTCGTGCACATCGCCCTTGACCGTTGCAAGCAACACCTTGCCGGCCTTGTGTGTATCCTTTTCTTGTCCTGCTTCCAGATAAGGCTGAAGAATGGAAACGGCTTTCTTCATGGTGCGGGCTGTCTTTACAACTTGCGGAAGGAACATCTTTCCCTCTCCAAACAACTGTCCTACCCGATTCATGCCTTCCATCAGTGGCCCCTCGATGATTTGTACCACTTTGGGATACGTTGCAAGAGCTTCCTGCAAATCGGTGTCCAGGTAATCGTTTATTCCCTTGACCAGTGCATATTGCAACCGTTCTTCTACCGTGCCTTCTCGCCAGGCTTGTTGGCGAGCCGAATGTTTTTCATCCTGACCTGCGGTAGCAGCCTTCATGGCTTCTGCCGTCTCGATCAAGCGTTCGGCTGCATCCGGACGACGATTCAGCACTACATCTTCGATACGTTCCAACACATCGGCAGGCAACTCATCGTACTGCACAGAAGTGGCGGGATTCAGGATAGCCATATCCATGCCTTGCTGGATGGCATGATACAAGAACACGGCATGCATGGCTTCGCGAATGTAGTTGTTTCCGCGGAACGAGAAAGACAGGTTGCTGACTCCACCGCTCACATGTGCTCCCGGCAAGTGTTGCTTAATCCATCCCGTAGCACGGATAAAGTCCAGTGCATAACTGTTATGCTGCTCAATTCCGGTAGCAACCGTCAACACGTTAGGGTCGAAAATAATATCATTCGGATTGAAGCCAACCACCTCGGTAAGGATGCGATAGGCTCTTCCGCAAACTTCGATCTTACGCTCATAGGTATCCGCTTGTCCCTGCTCATCGAAAGCCATTACAATGACTGCTGCTCCCAATTGCTTGATGCGGGATGCACAACGAATGAATTTTTCTTCGCCTTCCTTTAAAGAAATGGAATTGACGATTGATTTTCCTTGCAGGCACTTCAAACCGGCCTCCAGCACTTCCCATTTGGAGGAATCAATCATGACCGGTACGCGGGCTATTTCGGGGTCGGACATCAACAAATTCAAGAAAGTCTTCATTTCCTCCTTGGCATCCAACATGCCATCGTCCATATTCACATCGATAACCAAGGCTCCGTCCTCGACCTGCTTGCGGGCTATGCCTAAAGCCTCATCGTAATTCTTTTCATTAATCAAACGCAAGAACTTGCGGGAGCCGGCCACATTGCATCGTTCGCCTACATTGATGAAACGGACTTCGGAAGATTGCTCAAGCATCTCCAACCCTGAAAGGCAGAATGCATCAGCATGTTTAACCGGCACATGAGGTTTGGCATGCTTGACCAACGGAACATACCCGGCGATGTAAGCCTCGGTCGTACCACAACATCCGCCGATAATGTTCACCAATCCTTCATCCAGGTACTCCTTGACTTCGGCCGCCATCTCATCGGGAGTCTGGTCGTATTCGCCCATGCTATTCGGAAGCCCGGCATTGGGATAGGCACTGATATAATAAGGAGCACGGGAAGCCAATTGCTTCAAAAAAGGTTTCAGCTGCTTGGCACCGAACGAACAATTCAAGCCAACGGAAAAAATGGGAGCATGTTGCAGGGAGGTCAGGAAGGCATCCAAGGTTTGTCCGGAAAGTGTCCGGCCACCCATGTCCGACACGGTAACAGAAAGCATCAAAGGAACTTCCTTACCAACCTTACGCATGGACTCCATCGCGGCATAAACAGCTGCTTTGGCATTCAGGGTATCGAAAATGGTTTCAATAAGCAAAGCATCCACTCCCCCTTCGAGCAGAGCCTCCATCTGTTCTTGGTAAGCCTCGGCCAACTCATCGAAAGTAACTGCACGGAAAGCCGGATTGTTGACATCCGGACTCATGGAGCAGGTCTTGTTGGTAGGCCCTACCGAGCCTGCCACAAAACGTGGTTTATCGGGGTTTTTAGCAGTAAACTCGTCGGCCAGGTCGCGTGCCAACTTAGCAGCAGCCAAATTGATTTCACGGCAATAGGCTTGCACCTGGTAATCGGCCATCGAGATACGCTGGGCATTGAATGAATTGGTCTCAATGATATCGGCACCCGCTTCGAGGTATTTACGATGGATATCCTGAATGACATGAGGAGCCGTCAGGCAAAGCAAGTCATTGTTGCCTTTCATCTGTCCGGGTTGCTCCACAAAACGGGTTCCCCGAAAATCAGCCTCCGACAGATTGTATTGTTGTATCATGGTTCCCATGGCACCATCCAAAATCAGGATGCGTTGGGAAATCAATTCGGTTAGACTTTTCATCATCTTTCTCTGTATAAATGAATGTCATTCAGAGATTCGTCGTCGCTATGCTCCTCTGAATGACAATAACAAAAGATTTAATGCTTAAACATCCGATCCATTTCTCGGCGGTCGTCCTTTTCCTTCAACGATTGACGCTTGTCGTATTGTTTTTTCCCCTTCGCCAATGCGATGACAAGCTTTGCCAAACCTTTTTCGTTGATAAAAAGACGAGTGGGTACAATGGTAAAACCCGGATTCTTTTCTGCATCCTGAAGCTTACGCAGTTCCTTACGGCTCAACAACAACTTTCGTTCACGACGAGCCACATGATTATTGTACGAACCATAGAAGTACTCAGCAATATGCATGTTCTTCACCCATAATTCTCCACGAACAAAGTAGCAATAGGTATCTACCAAGCTGGCCTTTCCCAAACGGATGGACTTGATTTCCGTTCCGGTCAGGACAATACCGGCTGTGTAAACATCTACAAACTCGTAATCGAACGAAGCTCGTTTATTCTTAATATTTATTTGAGTTGGTTTCATCAATTTAAGATTATAGACAATTTATTAAAGATGAAGGCAATCACTTCCGGCGAGAGCATGACAACCACCGATGTTATCAGTGAATAACGAGTCAAATCCTTTTCTTCCACTTCCATCAATGTTCTTGACCCCTCATATACCACTAGAATGGTATAAAACTGTAAAATCCAACGGAGGATAGAAATCGAGAACAAACCACTGATAATATCGAGCACAAAAGTCACTACCATGGCATAACCCACAAACTGCTGACTTTGTTCCGAATTTCCGGCTCTTCCTAAAAGTTTCTGTCCGATTAAGTCTACCAGATAAGAAGCTAAAAAGAATCCCCCAAATAAAGCGACAAAGACAGCACAACAACGTGTCATGGCTATCTGGAAAGCTTCTGTACCTGCTGTATTTCCGATAAACGTTCCAATAAAGACAGACAATCCACAGAAACCAATCATCGGATACACAAATGCTCCCAACACCTTTCGTCTGTCTTCTTCGCCTCTGATTTCCTTCCAGGCTCTTGCTGGAGCAGATATCAGCAGAGCGACTCTACTATACAACTCTTTATAATTCATCAGTTTAATTTAAGTTTAAAACGGCATGCAAAGTTAAGAAAAGAATCCTATTACTAGGATAAACAGGACAAAAAAAGCCTCCTCGAAAGGAGACTTTTTATTTTGTGGTATGGATGAAGAATCAATTAAAAGCCTCTGAAACGAGTTGTCACAGAATCCTTCTTCATATTCTTATCATTATAATCTTCGGAAGTCAATGCAACTACAGTTACATGCAAAGAATCTTGCTTTGGAATTGCAGCAGAGATAAAACGACGTGCAGATTCCAAGTCAAAGCTAGTCATCATCGCTCCTGAAGACAAGTTATAACCTTCTTTCTTCAACTTCATATCGAAATAGACTGTATCATTACTTACACGATTCGGAGTCATCACAATATTGCCAACTTTGTTAGCACGATAGCTATAACCTACATTCAAATAACGATCTCTAACTACATTGGCTGAAGGGAAGATAATGCTTCCGATACCATATTGAGAGAAACCGGTAATAGGGGCTGTATAGGCAGCACATGTATCTACATAGTTTACATCTGTCACCTTAGTTACCGGCCAATCTTGACACTGACCCGAAATCAATGAAACTTCTACTTGAGGAGCCATCCAGTCAATCACTTGAGGAACAGAGTATCTAACCAAAGCACGAGTAGCATTTGCCGAAATTCCATAATGGGTTACATCTCCAGCGAAAATAAATTGCTGATTTGGATTTTCGTCCGGATACATAATCGGAGTTCCCATGCTGCTTTCGATGGTTACCAAGCTCATGTATTCAATCGGATCATTGTTTTCATCCAAACAAGAAGTAAAAGTAAAGGCTGACATTAACGCAGCAGCCCAAAGCACTAGTCTAATTTTCTTCATAATCTTATTTTTAATTAACGGCACAAAGGTACATATTTTTTTCAATATACTATACAATATTTATACGTTTTAAGAAATCCTTCAACATTTATTAAAATTCTCCACCCTCCTTCTTTGCCCATACAAAGATTATTCCTACTTTTACGAACAATAAAAACTTTTAATTACTATAAACCTCATGAAACTTTGCCGTTCATTTTCAGCTTGTTTTCTATCGGTACTGATGCTTTCTTCCTGTCAGGATGCAACCATTACCAAAGAAAAAGAAGCCCTAACCCCCATTTCGTTTGAAAAAGTAACTCTTCAAGACCAATTCTGGCTTCCACGTTTGAAGAACCAAAAACAAACTTTGGTTCCTTTTGCATTGGAAAAGACCCAGCCGGCAGTTGAAAACTTACGCCGTACTGCTGCATATCTAAAAACCGGGAAGAAGGAAAAGCTGTTGAACCTAGCAAGATACGTTGCATCCGATTTGTTCAAAGTAATGGAAGGAGCTGCTTACCTGCTCACCATCGAGAAAGATCCGGAACTGGAAAAGCAGATGGACGAAATCATCGATGTCATAGCCGAAGCACAATGCCCGGATGGTTATCTCTATGAAATATTTGCCGTTGACCCGTCCATGCGAGAAGACAAGTGGGGATACGGCGACAAGCCTTACTCGTTTGTGGTACATAGCCATGAGCTTTACAACATGGGACACATGTACGAAGGAGCCGTTGCCTACTATCGGGCAACCGGAAAGCGGAAATGGCTGGATGTAGCCGAAAAGAATGCCCGCCACCTCAATAAAGTATTCTTTGAAGGAGATCCGAATTACAACGATGGAAAACCTGTGAACCAAGCACCAGGCCATCAAGAGCTAGAATTGGCTTTGGTCAAATTGCATCAAGTAACCGGCAACCCTCTTTATCTGGAAATGGCCAAGAAGTTCATCGACATACGCGGCATCACTTACCGTCCTGAAGGAGAAGGTGTGATGGCACCGACCTATGCCCAGCAACACCAGCCTGTACGTGAACAACGGACAGCCGAAGGCCATTCCGTGCGAGCCATGTACTTATATTCGGGCATGGCAGACATTGTAGCAAACCAGGGAGACACCACGCTGGTGCCTGCTTTGGAAAGCATCTGGCACGACATCGTAGACAAGAAAATGCATATCAACGGAGGCTTGGGAGCTGTACCGGGCATTGAAGGATTTGGTCCGGCTTATGTTCTTCCGAACAAAGACACCTACGATGAAACATGTGCTGCCGTAGGCAACGTATTCTTCAACTACCGCATGTTCCTGGCATCGGGCGACGCCAAGTATGTGGATGTAGCCGAAGTGTCTCTATATAACAATGTACTGGCCGGTGTGAATCTGGAAGGCAACCGCTTCTTCTACGTTAATGTATTGGAGGCTGATGGTATCAAGACATTCAATCACGGAAGCGCCGGACGTTCTCCATGGTTCGGAACTGCTTGCTGCCCTTCGAACTTGGCACGACTGATTCCCCAAGTGCCGGGCATGATCTATTCGCATACAAACGATGACATTTTCTGTGCATTCTATGCCGGTTCGAACACTGAGATTCCGCTCGAAGCAGGAAACATTACTTTGAAGCAAGAAACAAATTATCCATTCGAAGGAAACATCAAGATTCAAGTAGAACCAGCCAACAACGACACCGAGTTTACCTTGTGGCTTCGTATCCCGACTTGGTGCAGCGACCAATTTGTCCCCGGCAATTTGTATAAGTATGCCGATAACAGCAAACAACAGATTACCGCTTCTGTAAACGGCCAAAAAGTCAAATCGGACATCCAGGACGGTTATATGCCTATCAGACGCAAATGGAAAGCTGGCGACCAAGTTGAACTGAACTTGCCTATGGAGGTTCGATACTCCGTGGCCGACGAACGCGTGGAAGCTGACATCGACCGCATCTGTATCACAAGAGGTCCGCTCGTGTATTGTGCCGAACAACCGGACAACCAATACACTGCTTCGAACTACATCATCGGCAACATCAACCAATCTGGCGAGATGGCCACCTTCATGGATGGTATCATGAAAGGCATTCCTTCCATCCGATTGAATGCATCTGCCATTGACGACAATCAGGAAAAGAATGCCGTCTTGAAGCTGATTCCTTACTATGCATGGAACAACCGTGGCGACAATACCACCATGAACGTATGGTTTGCCCGTAATGCTGAAACCGTATTAAAAGCCATCGCTAACGAAAAACAATAACAAAACCCATGGAAACATTTACCCCTTGGACACTATTTGTCGATGTCGGCATCATATCAGCCCTATTACTGATAGGGAAACTGATGCGTACTCAAATAAAGCTTGTTCAGAAACTATTCATACCACCTAGCTTGCTTGCCGGCTTCATCGGGTTGATATTGGGTCCTTACGGATTCGACCTCCTACCCTTATCCAACCAGACTGGTACGTATGCCGGTATCTTGATAGCCTTTATCTTTGGAGCACTTCCGCTGACTTCGCAAAAGGCACAGGGAAAGACCAAAGAGATTGCTTCGATGTGGGCCTATTCACAAGGTGGACTATTGCTCCAATGGGCATTTGGCGGGTTACTTGGCTTGTTGGTATTGAATCAGATTTGGCCTTTGAGCCCGGGATTTGGCATCACCATGCCTAGCGGTTATTGCGGAGGACATGGTACTGCCGCAGCCATCGGCCAAGCGTTCGGCCAACTGGGACACGACGAAATTCTGACCCTTGCCATGACGGCAGCTACATTTGGCATTGTTTCGGCCGTTATCCTAGGTTTGATATTTGTGAAATGGGGTACTCGAAAAAAGTATACAACTTTTCTTGCCGACTATAACGACTTGCCCTCCAAACTCCAAACCGGTTTGCTTCCTGATGAAAAGCGAGAAAGCATGGGGGAAAGCACGTGTTCTTCCATCTCCATTGATTCGTTGACATTCAATCTGTCGTTTGTCTGTCTCATCGCCTTCTGTGGATATGGCATCAGCAAGCTGGCCGCTCACTTCATGCCCGGATTCGAGTTGCCGGTATTCAGTTGTGCATTCGTGGCCGGTATTCTGCTTAAAAAAGTTTTCGACCGTACCGGTGTAACCAATTATATTTGTCCCAAGACGGTGAACCACATCAGCGGTGCCCTGACCGATTATCTGGTGGCCTTTGGCATTGCTTCCATCAAGATTTCGGTAGTGATTGATTACATTGTACCTTTGAGTATTCTTCTTTTGTCGGGCCTCGTTGTTACGCTGATATATGTCTTTGTCATGGCACGGAAGCTGATGAAAGAATGCTGGTTCGAGAAGGCCTTGTTCACCTGGGGATGGTTTACCGGCACGATGGCGATGGGGATTGCTCTTCTACGAGTAGTCGACCCTAAGATGAAGAGCCGATGTCTGGACAATTATGCATTGGCCTATCTTTTCATAGCACCGGTTGAGATTTCGCTCATCACATTTGCTCCGGTGGCTTTTGTCAACGGCTATGGATTACTATTCTCGGGCATTTGTCTGGTAAGTTTCCTGGCGATACTGAGCGTAGCTTATTTCAAGAAATGGTTTGTAAGATAAATCGCCCTATGTCATTCTGAGCGAAGCGAAGGATCTCGGTAACAATTACTTGATGTACTCGAGATTCTTCGCTTCGCTTTGGATGACAAAATGAAGACATTATTCTATCTCACCGAAATATTCCAAGTGCTCGTCCACATACTCAGCAAGCTTGGCTGTAACGAATTCTTCCATATCCATGAATTGTTCTTCCAACTCATCGAACACCTCGTATTGTTCATACATCGCCATGAATTCATCATCGTCGCGTTCCTTTTCCAGGTCGGCCTTGTTTTCATCATAAATCTTCTTGGCCGCATAAACTAGTTTGGAAAATTCCTTTACTCCAAAAATACGCATGGCTTTGGCGAACGGATTATCGAAGATATAGGGACCGTATCCATTCTGAATCAGTTGCACAAAACCACCTTCGTTCACTTCTTCACGGAATATATGATAGCCCAGCAAAGAGTGCTGATGCCCGTTCAGCAAAGGCATTGTCTCTGCGTTGATATGACCACCAGTCACTTCCAGATATTTATCAGTGAATACCTTCAGGAACTCGTCCATTCCTTCTTCGGCTCCCTTTCGGAGAGCTTCGTCTGCAATCTTGATTGTTTCCATAAAACACCTTGTTCTTTTTCATGCACCATGGTATTTTTTAAAAACGCCTTGGTGTTTGGGTTCAAACGCCTTGATGTTTTATCGAAAACGTCAAGGCGTTTTTTAAAAACGTCTAATTCTTTTCTTCGGACAAAGATAATCCTTTCGCCGAAAAGAAAAAACTTTTGAAAAAAGAGAGTGCTAACAAGTTGCAAAAAAGAATAAAACTGCTAACTTTGTAGCTGAAATGTGCTAATACTAATTAAGCACGTGGTTACGAATAATTTTTTATTACTAATAAAAACGTAAAGAATATGATTTATTCACACGAAGTTGAACACATGTGTGTTGTGAAGAAGGGTCCTAACCATGGACCAGCTCCAATTCCTGAAGAAGGTAAGTGGGTAAAATCTAAAGAAATCAAGGACATCTCTGGTTTGACACACGGTATTGGTTGGTGTGCTCCTCAGCA
>JAFQNW010000157.1 GCA_017420875.1 Bacteroidaceae bacterium | reverse complement strand
TTCAATCGTCCGAAAGTGTGTTCCCCATCGAGGGTGAAGTCCATTGTCTGCTGCAATTCCAAACGAGCATTCCGATTGTCGCCCAAACCGCCTTTGGTTTGCAATACAATGGATTGCTTGGAAGGTGCATCGTTTAACTTCTTGTAAGTGATGCGATAACGGTTTTCCCAATCGCTTCGGCGGTTGTACATACCTTTGAATGAAATCTTATGGTTGGCATTGAACTCATAGTCCGTAGCCAACGAATAGCTCTGTCGTTCACGGGTAACATAATACTGACGCATTTCGGCTTTGTCGAGATAGACTTTTCCATCATCATCCACATCGTATTCAAACTCCACATTGTCCGCTCCACCCGGTGCGTTCTGATAGCTTGCCGCGAACATCACGCCCAACTTGTCGTCAAAATAGCGGTCACCATACGTCAAGCCCAAGTTAAGCTGCATCTTGTCAGCCACCCAGTTGTATCCGCTTCCGGCGGTAGCATTCAATACTCTTTTATAAGGTGTATTCTTTGTCACAAGATTGATGGCTCCACCGATGGCATCACCGTCCATATCACTGGTCACCACCTTGCTCACTTCGATGGTCTGCACCATATCCGCCGGAATCAAGTCGAGCTGCACATTGCGTGTATCTCCCTCAGCAGAGGGGATGCGGTTGCCATTGATGGTTACGGAAGTCAAGTCAGCACTGGTTCCTCGCACCTGACCGAATCGTGCCTCACCCATATCATATTGTACATTGACCCCATTGATACGCTTCAAGGCATCGCCGATGTTGGAATCCGGAAACTTTCCTACCTGATCAGCCGAAACCACATTGGTTACACCCATGCCGTTCTTTTGCATGTTGATAGCCTTTCGTTGTCCGCTGAACGCTCCTTTTACGACTACTTCCTGCAATTCGATTCCTCCGTTCATTACGATGTCCTTTTCTATAGTTTTGCCATCGCCTACGGTCATCTTCAATACGATAGGTTCGTAACCCACATAAGTTACCCGCACCGTATAAGTACCCGGTTTCAAATTAGGTAAGGCATAAAAACCGTTGATGTCACTTACTACGCCGGTTTTCAAGTCTTCAATGTAGATGGCAGCTCCTGGCAATGTTTGGTTTTCATTGTCTATTACACGCCCTTGGATGGCACCATTCCGAGGCAATTCTCCTCTTTCATTAGCGACGGCATTTCCTGAGAAACCCGTCAGAAGTAGCATCAGTGAAACTACTTTTACAATCTTTTTCATTCTTTTTGTTGCGTTATAAATTAACGCTGCAAAATAACGGGATGCATGTGACAGGATTGTTTAGAGATAGTTACAATTCTTTTTTGTTTTGGTTTCAGAAGTATTTCAGTTTGTTTCATTCACTCCTGTCACCGTTTGCTAACTTGTTGAGAATCATTTCTAAATTGTGAAAGGAGCCCTAGAAAGCTCCTTTCATCGTTTCACACCGACACCACCAGGTAGGCGTTTCCTTGTCGGGTATGGGTGCGTTGTACACCCAACGCCTGTAGCATCTTCCCCATCTGACTGGCATTGCTTCCGCGGAGGGCGGCGGGGAACTTCTTTTGCAGACGGCAGAAGATTTCGGTGGCGGTCATTAATCGTCCTTCCTTTTCGTTGGCAGGCAGACGGAAACATTTGTAGAAAATCTCCTGAGCGGGCGACTGCTTGTAGAAGGCCTGGTTGTGCTCTTAGATTTCTTTTTCCTCTTCGGATGTAAACCAATATCGCTCACCGTTTAGTAGCTCTGCCTTTAGTTGGGCATAGAGCTGGGCGTGGTCGATGCCCGAGCAATCAATCTTCTGTTTCACCTCCACACAAAGGAAACGACGGCTTCCGGTGGTGTCGGTCAGCAGTTCCTTTTGGTTGCTAGTGCCGATGAAGGAAGCGATTCTTGGCAACTGGCTGTAATAGCTACGTTGCGACTTCCTGAAGGTCAGCTTGCGGAGTTGCATCAGGTTCTTCAGCGTCGCCATGGTGCGGATGCTGTATCGGTCGAACTCGTCCATGTTGATAAATCCGAAGAGGGAGAGTTTCTGCTCGCATCCGCTCACGCTGGTGATGTCGAACTTATCGATGTAGAAACGTTGTAGTTCAGGGGGTAGCAATATGGAGCAGAAGGTGGATTTACAACGTCCTTGTTCAGTGCTGACGAGTAGAGGGACTACAGCATTGGCACATTGTCCGTCGAGGTTCATCCATTGGGCGGTCATGGCCAGCATCCATCGGTGGAAACCGTTTATCCATAAGGGTTCGTCGGAAATTCTTTGAGCTAATTCCGAAACTCAATCGGTGCCGTTCCACTCGGGCAAATGGGTCATGTAGTGCTGAAACGGATGGAAGTCTGCTATCTTTTGCGAGAGGAGCAAACGCGATATGTCCTTGTCCCAACAATTGATACCCTGTGTGCGTGCCTCGATGCAAAGCGTGTTCATGACACGCTGGTCGGCCTGTTGATATTCCGCCGAGCCTTTCGGGGCATACTCTGTCTGCTCGGTCAGCACATTGAAGCGGAAATTGTATGTTTCGAAAAGATAGTCTTCCAATTTCTGAAGCATGGGTGAGGGTAGTCTTGTCTCTTTTTTAGTAACCGAGGGCTGAGAAGTCGGCTCCTTGCTTGTGATGTTTGTTACTTGTCCGGTCTTGAAACTGAACCATTTTTTCCAGATTCTGATGATTGTGTCCTTCATTTTTTGATGGGTTTTGTGGTTTGAGGACACAAATATATACTTCAAAAATCCGGTTTTGCAAATCTCCGGTGGGCCTTGTTGTAGAAAAATGCACTACTATGAACTTCTATGAAGTATTAGCCTGTCCTTCAAGAAATATTAGCAGATTGGTCTTTACTAATTATCTTTTCCACATCATGTGGAAAAGTTGTTCCACAATATATGGAAAAGATAATCCACATCATGTGGAAAATGTGTTCCACAATATGTGGAAAAAGTAATTCTTCAGTTTCTTCGAGCTACTTCTTCTTTATCTCTGAGCTAGTTTGTCGGTAAGTGGAGGGCAGTTGTTTCCTGAGACAAAACGGATGTCCGTGAGTATGAAGAGCTAGGTTAGTCTCTCTACGGAGGGTGTGAAAGGGGGAAAGGAGAATTTTCGAGGCTCTTTCACGTTGGATGGTTGGAAATCAGTCGGTTGTAGGGGCATGACGGGAGTGAAACTGATTGTATAAATATAGGCTGATTTCCAGATACGGGCGGCCATGTCGACAATGTGAGGTTCAGGGATAGGTCCCCGATAGCGAGAGTCATAGGAGTTATTTTATATTTGCAAATTAAAAGTTTTCATTTGTATGTGCATTTGCTTAATAATGATTATATTTGCATGTCAATAAAATAATAATATAGTTCATGAGTAACCAAAGATATATGCAACGTGGTGTTTCTGCATCTAAAGAAGATGTACACAATGCTATCAAGAATATAGACAAAGGGATTTTCCCAAAAGCATTTTGCAAAATCATTCCTGATATTTTAGGAGGAGACTCTGAATATTGCAATATCATGCATGCTGATGGAGCAGGAACAAAATCATCTCTCGCTTACCTTTATTGGAAAGAAACAGGTGACTTAAGCGTATGGAAAGGTATTGCTCAAGATGCACTCATTATGAATATTGACGATTTGCTTTGTGTGGGTGCGGTAGACAATATCCTTGTTTCCTCAACTATCGGACGTAACAAGCTCCTGGTGCCAGGTGAAGTGATTTCAGCTATCATCAATGGTACAGACGAACTTCTTGCTGAACTTCGTGACATGGGCATTGGCGTATATGCAACAGGTGGAGAGACTGCCGACGTAGGCGATTTGGTACGTACCATCATCGTAGACTCCACTGTAACATGTCGCATGAAGCGTAGCGATGTGATTGACAATGCTAATATCCGTCCAGGTGATGTGATAGTAGGATTGGCTTCTTACGGTCAGGCTACATACGAAAAGGAATACAATGGTGGTATGGGAAGCAATGGTTTGACTAGTGCTCGTCACGATGTGTTTTCAAAATATCTCGCTGAAAAATACCCTGAGAGCTACGATGCCGGTGTACCTGAAGACCTCGTTTATAGCGGTGGATTGAAGTTGACCGATGCCGTAGAAGGTTCTCCGATTGATGCAGGTAAGTTGGTACTCTCTCCGACGCGTACTTATGCACCGGTAGTAAAAAAGTTGCTCGTCGCTCTCCGTCCGTAAATACACGGTATGGTACATTGCTCGGGTGGTGCACAAACCAAAGTTCTTCATTTTGTGGGTGACAATTGCCGTGTAATTAAAGATAATATGTTCCCGGTTCCTCCATTGTTCAAGACCATTCATGAACAAAGTCAAACGGACTGGAGTGAGATGTACAAAGTTTTCAATATGGGACATCGTATGGAAGTGTATATCTCTCCAGAACATGCAGAAGAAGTCATTGAAATTTCGAAAAGTTTCGGTATAGAGGCTCAAATTGTAGGGCATATAGAAGAAAGCGGTGGAAATAAAGAATTAATTATACGTTCAGATTATGGTGTATTTACCTATAGGTAAAGAAGAAAGTGTGCTACAAGCAAATGTAGTGCACTTTTTTTTGCACAAATAGTTTTGAGCCTTAACATATAAATAAAAGTATAACAAATTATAAATTTTAGCTATGTCTGGTTTTTTTGGATGTGTATCACGTCAAGAATGTGTAAGTGATGTTTTTTATGGCACAGACTACCATTCGCATTTAGGCACCAAGCGTGCAGGTATGGCATTCTATAATGGTTCGAAGTTTGTCCGTTCTATCCATTCATTGGAAAATGGATATTTTAGAAATAAATTCGAGGATGAACTTCCAAGATTTGGTGAATCGCAAATGGGTATAGGTGTCATTTCAGACTGTGAATCCCAACCTATCACTATCACTTCACATTTGGGCAGATATGCTGTCGTGACGGTAGCTCGCATTGAAAATTTGGAAGAGCTCACAGAAAAAATGTTGAGCCAACGCATGCATTTTGCGGAACTTTCCAGCTCGGAAATCAATGCTACAGAATTGGTAGCTATGCTTATAGGTATGGGTAATTCGATTAAAGAAGGAATTGAATATGTACAGAATAATATCAAAGGCTCATGCTCTATGCTTGTTCTTACCGACCATGCCATCTATGCAGCTCGCGACAAATTTGGAAGAACCCCGATCTCAATCGGTAAAAATGATAAAGGCTATGTGTGTGCCAGTGAAAGTTCCAGTTATGCAAACTTGGGCTATAGTTTTGTTAGGGACCTTGGTCCGGGCGAAATCGTACAGATGAGTGCGGATGGTGTCCGCGAAGTTACTCCTCCGGGATGCCGTAAACAGATATGCTCCTTCCTTTGGGTATATTACGGCTATCCTTCAGCATGGTACGAAGGCATCAATGTAGAGGATGCACGATACGAAAGCGGGGCTGCTATGGCCAGACATGATGCAGACCTTGAAATTGACTATGCGGCAGGTATTCCTGATTCGGGTATCGGACATGCAATCGGATATGCTAACCAGAAGACTGTACCTTACAAAAGACCGTTTGTAAAATATACTCCGACCTGGCCAAGAAGTTTCATGCCTCAAAATCAGAAGATGAGAGACTTGGTGGCTAAGATGAAGCTTCTTCCGAATGAAAGACTGACAAATGGCAAGCGAGTGGTATTCATGGACGACTCTATCGTAAGAGGTACCCAATTGAAAGACAACATTGTCAAGCTTCACGATACCGGTATCAAGGAAGTACACATGCGTATTGCATGTCCGCCATTGATTTTCCCTTGTCGATTCTTGAACTTCTCTACATCTCGTAGCACTTACGACCTCTATGCCCGTAGAATTATCAGAGACATGGAGGGTACCGACAATCTTACGGATGAAACATGCATGAAATATATCAATCCGGATGGTGAGAAACATAAGGAAATGGTAGAAATCATGCGTAAGCATTTGCAACTCACATCACTTAAGTTCCAACGCCTTGATGATCTTGTCAATGCAATTGGATTACCGAAATGTGATTTGTGTACCCATTGTTGGGACAATAGTAGTTACACTGAGTAAATTTATTTTGAGTTCATTTAAAATTAATATATATGAGAGCACTTATCAGCGTCAGCGACAAGACAGGAGTTGTGGAATTTGCACAGCAACTCCGTTCTTTAGGCTGGGAGATTATCGCCACAGGCGGTACTATGAAGCTTTTGCGTGATAGTAATGTGGAAGTTATCAACATCAGTGATGTAACTGGATTCCCTGAAATTTGTGACGGGCGTGTAAAGACACTGCATCCTAAGGTACATGGCGGGTTGCTCGCACGTCGGGATGATGAAAGCCATTTGGCTGTTTTGAAGGAAAACCAAATCGAATTTATTGATATGGTTTGTGTAAACCTCTATCCATTCCGCCAGACTATTTCCAAACCGGATGTTACCATGGAGGATGCGATTGAAAACATCGACATCGGCGGTCCTTCTATGCTCCGTTCAGCAGCAAAGAATTATAAGGATGTGACTGTCGTTTGTGATCCAGCCGATTATGCGACTATCATCGAAGAAATAAAAGAAGGAGGCAATACAACGGTCGGAACTCGACTCCAACTTTCAGCCAAGGCATATACTCATACTGCCGAATATGATTCAATGATTGCTACTTACATGCGTAAGGCTGCAGGATTGAACGAGAAACTTTTCTTGGAATTCGATTTGGTACAAGGATTGCGTTATGGCGAAAATCCTCATCAACAAGCCAAGTTCTATGGTGCGGCAGAGTCTGGCTCATACTCATTGGCCAATGCCAAACAGTTAAACGGAAAGGAACTCTCGTACAACAACATTCAGGATGCCAATGCGGCCCTTTGCATTGTAAGAGAGTTTGATGAACCGTTCTGTGTAGGCTTGAAGCATATGAATCCATGCGGTGCAGCCATCGGAACAGATGTAGTGGATGCATGGACCAAGGCTTACGAAGCCGACAAGGTTAGTATTTTTGGTGGTATCGTAGCGGTAAACCGTGAAGTGACTCGTGAAGCAGCCGAATTGATGAAGCCTATTTTCTTGGAAATCATCATGGCTCCGTCATTCTCAGAAGGTGCATTGGAAGTGCTTTGCACCAAGAAGAATCTTCGCCTCTTGCAGGTAGATATGACAAAGGATGAACGTGTCGTGAATCAGTATGTAAGTGTAAACGGTGGTTTGCTTGTTCAGGATTTAGATAAGTCAACTGCTGAAGTGACTGCCGACATGTGCGTTACTGAAACTAAGCCGACAGCCGATCAAGTGGTAGACCTGAACTTCGGTTGGAGAATTGTGAAGCATGTCAAGTCCAATGCAATCGTGGTAGTAAAGGATGGCAAGACACTAGGCGTAGGTGCCGGACAGATGAACCGTGTTGGTTCTGCTGAAATCGCATTGAAGCAAGCTGCAGCTGCTGGGTATACAGAAGGATTGGTGTTGGCTTCGGATGGTTTATTCCCGTTTGATGATACAGTTACTTTGGCTTCTCAATACGGCGTTACTGCTATTGTCCAACC
>JAFQNW010000156.1 GCA_017420875.1 Bacteroidaceae bacterium | reverse complement strand
TGTTTCCAGTTGACCAAGTCGGTAGAATGGAAAATGGGGTAGTGGGGGGCCCATTCAGAAGAGGTTCCTGTGGCATAATAATCATTTCCTACGCGGATAAGAGAAGGGTCGGCCACATCGCTCGGAATGACAGGGTTGGTAAAGTATGCGTTTTCCTGGGCTTGCATGGATAGGCCTGTACTCATAATCAGTAGGGAAAAAAGTAGTTTCTTCATGTTCATTTTATTTAGATTTAGTTCGATTCAAAAAATATAAGGCAGGAAAATGATGCCACCAATTAGTGCAGCTGCAATGGCACAGATAAGCACGGCTCCAGCAGCTACATCTTTTACATCGCCTGCAATGGGATGAAAGTCGGGCGAAACCAGATTGACCAAACGTTCGATGGCTGTATTGAAGGCTTCGGCAGCCAATACCATGCCAAAACAAAGCAGAACGATGCACCATTCCGTTGGGGTAATGCCATAATAAAATCCGGCGATTGTAACTACAACAATGGCTGTACAATGTATCCAGGCATTATGTTCTTTCTTCAATAAGCTGCCTATTCCCTTAAAGGCATAAACAAAGCTTTTCAAGCGTTTCTTCAGTTCCTTCATATATTAATTATCCACGGTTTACTTGTTTCACACCCTTGACTGTTCTCAGTTTCTTGATCAGCATTTCAAGTTTGGCCGTATCGTCCACCATCACGGTCAGCATGCCCGAGAACAGGCCATCATTTGAGCTGATATTGATGGAACGAAGCAAGATACCTGTTTCCTTGTTGATAATGGAAGAAATGTTGGTCACAATACCAATGTCATCGTGTCCAATCACACGAAGTGTAATGGGGTATTGCTTACCCTGACTCTTACCTGCCCATTTAGCCTTGACTATGCGATATCCGAACCGAGCCTTCATCTCAGCGGCATTCGGACAATCCTCGCGATGAATCTTGATACCGCCACTGATGGTAACGAAACCGAATACATCGTCACCATAGATGGGGTTACAACACTTGGCCAACTTAAAGTCCAAGCCTTTCAGATTCTGGTCAATCACCAGGACATCATCCTTAAAGGTCTGATCGTCGGCCGAGTGCTGAATGCTATAGCCTTCAGCACTCCGGTAGAGCACTTCTTCGCGGCTTTCGGTCTCTTTTTTCTTCATCTCGACAAAACGGTCGAGAATCTGATTGGCATCCAATTTTTCGTTGGCAATATCCTGATAGAATTCGGTTACAGTCTTATAGCCCATCTTCTTGATAAGCTTCATCATAACGGATTCGTCATAGTCCACCTTACGATTCTTGAACTTGCGTTCAATGGTTTCTTTGGCAAATTCTGTCTGTCGAGCTTCAATTTCTTTCAGGGCTTGGCGAATCTTGGTTCTTGCTTTCGAGGTCGTGACAATATTCAGCCAGTCTCGTTTAGGAGTTTGGGTATTCGAAGTCATGATTTCCACCTGATCGCCACTATTCAGCACCTGTCGAAGTTGTACATTCTTTCCATTGACCTTCGCACCGATGCACTTGCAACCTAATTTGGTATGGATACTGAAAGCAAAATCGAGCACAGTAGCTCCTTTGGCAAGTTTGAAAAGATCGCCCTTTGGAGTAAAGACAAACACCTCATCCTCATAGAGTTCCAGCTTGAACTGGTCCATGACTTCCAGGTCGTTCCCTGCATGCTCAAGGGTTTCACGGATGGTATTGAGCCATTCGTCCAGTCCGCTCTCTCCCTTAACACCCTTATAACGCCAGTGGGCAGCAAAACCTCGTTCGGCAATGTCATCCATGCGTTCGGTACGGATCTGTACTTCCACCCATTTGCCTTCAGGTCCCATCACGGTCGTGTGCAAGGATTCATAACCATTGCTCTTAGGTACACTCAACCAGTCGCGAAGGCGTTTAGGATTAGGCATATACATGTCTGTTACAATGGAGTAAACTTGCCAACATTCTTGCTTTTCTTTTTCCAGTTCTGAGTCAAGAATAATGCGAATGGCAAACAGATCGTACACACCTTCAAAGGGACACTTCTGTTTCTTCATCTTTTGATAGATGGAATGGATGGATTTGGTGCGACCCTTCATGTGGAATTTCAAACCGGCATCTTCGAGCTTTTTCTGAATAGGCTGGATAAAGGCAGCGATGTATCTGTCTCGCGAAGCCTTGGTTTCGTTCAGTTTTTCCTTAATGTGATAATAAATGTCCTTTTCGGTGTATTTCAAGGAAAGGTCTTCCAGCTCGGACTTCAACTTGTATAGTCCCAACTTGTGGGCAAGGGGAGCGTATAAATAAGCTGCCTCGTTGGAAACTTGCTTTCGAGCTTCGTCGTTAGGCGAGTCCTTGATTTGTCTCATCAAGTTCACACGGTCGGCAATCATGATGAGGATAACACGCATATCTTCGGCAAAAGAGAGTAACAGGTTACGGAAGTTTTCCGATTCTACCGTGGGACTCTTTGCGTATAATTCATTGATTTTGACTAGACCTCGGATGATTCCAGCCACATCTTCTCCAAATTCGTTCTTGACAAATTCCAGAGTACACAAACCATGCTTGACCGGTTCGTGCAACATGATACTCAAAATAGATGCCCGCTTCATCCCGATTTCTTCGGCCACAATAACGGCCGTTTGCATGTCTTTGATAATAGGGTTCATTCCAAAGGCATTTCGGGGTAAGTTTCCCTGGCTGATAAATTGAGTCAGATAATTCTTCAGCTTGCGGCAATCGTCCTTTTGAATCGCATCGCAAGACAATTTGACAAGCTGTTTATATAGGATAAAAAGAAGTTCGCGTTCTTGGGTTGTAAAATAAAATCGTTCGTCCATTCTCAACAAATTGAATACTTTTGTTCAAAGGTAATTTTTTTCTTTGGTTTTTAATGAGCATTCTACCTTTTTTTTGTAATTTTGGGCAATTAAGCCGAAATAAAAGTAAAATCTTAATTATAACCTTAAAAAAATAATATTATGTTGACAGCTGAAGACAAAGCTTTACTTGAAAAGAAAGGCATTTCTGAAGAAAAAATCGCAGAACAGTTGGCATGCTTCGAAAAGGGTTTCCCATTCTTGAAACTTGACGGAGCTGCATCTATCGAAAAGGGAATCCTTGCACCGGCAGAAGGTGAAATGAATGCATATCTGGAAGCATGGGATGCTTACAAACAAGGTGAAAAGAACATCGTGAAATTTGTACCTGCATCGGGTGCTGCCAGCCGTATGTTCAAGAATATGTTCGAATTCTTGGGTGCTGAATATGACGTACCTACTACTGATTTCGAAAAGAAGTTCTTTGACAATGTACATAAGTTTGCTTTCTTTGGTGACTTGAATGCTGCTTGCGAAAAGAACAATGGCAAGGGTATCGATGCTTTGATTGCTGAAGGTAACTACAAGGCTGTTGTTGCTAACTTGCTCGAAGCTGCAGGTTTGAACTATGGTGCACTTCCAAAGGGCCTTTTGAAGTTCCACAGCTACGAAGATGGCGTTCGCACTCCATTGGAAGAACATTTGGTAGAAGGTGCTCTTTACGCTGCTGGTAAGACCGGTAAGGTAAATGTACACTTTACTGTTTCTACAGAACATCGTGAACTTTTTAAGGCATTGGTAGACGAAAAGGTAGCTCAATATGCTGCTAAGTATGGTATCGAATACATCGTTTCGTTCTCTGAGCAAAAGCCAAGCACTGACACTGTTGCTGCCGATATGGAAAACAAGCCTTTCCGCGATAATGGCAAGTTGTTGTTCCGTCCGGGTGGTCACGGTGCGTTGATTGAAAACTTGAACGACCTTGATGCCGATATCGTATTCATCAAGAACATTGACAACGTGGTTCCTGATCGTTTGAAAGACGAAACTGTAGCATATAAGAAGTTGATTGCCGGTGTTTTGGTTACTCTCCAGAAGAAGGCTTTCGAATATCTTGAATTGTTGGATGGTGGTCAATACACTCACGAACAATTGGAAGATATCATCAAGTTCGTACAAAACGACCTTTGCTGCCGCAAGGCTGACATCAAAGATTTGGAAGATGCAGAATTGGTTATCTACTTGCGTAAGAAGTTGAACCGACCAATGCGTGTCTGCGGTATGGTGAAGAATGTAGGCGAACCTGGTGGTGGCCCGTTCTTGGCATACAACCCTGACGGAACAGTATCACTTCAGGTACTCGAAAGTTCACAAATTGACATGAACGATCCTGAAAAGAAGGCTATGTTCGAAAACGGAACACACTTCAATCCGGTTGATTTGGTTTGTGCAGTTCGTGACTATAAGGGCAACAAGTTCAACTTGGTGAACTATGTAGACAAGGCTACAGGTTTTATCTCATACAAGTCAAAGAGCGGCAAGGAATTGAAGGCTCTTGAACTTCCTGGCTTGTGGAATGGTGCAATGAGCGACTGGTCAACTGTATTTGTTGAAGTTCCTCTCGGTACATTCAATCCAGTAAAGACTGTTAACGACTTGTTGCGTGAACAACACCAATAATATCAGATTGGTTTAAATAACAGGTGTCATTCTGAGCAAAGCGAAGAATCTGTAAACATGACAATTATGCATCTAGATTCTTTACTTTGTTCGGAATGATTTTTTAATTTTTAATGACTCATACCTATTTACAATGAGAACAAGAATATTTATACTTTCTATCCTTTGTGTTGCCTTGAGTTCTATGGTTCATGCACAAACCAAGTCATTACACCAATTGCAACAAGAGTTTGTTGACTTGAGATTTGGGATGTTCAATCACTTCAGTACCTCTACATTCCTGAACCAAGACTGGGCCGACCCAGATTGTCCGCCCGAAGTATTCAACCCAACCAAACTGGATTGTTCACAATGGGCAAAAGCAGCAAAAACAGCCAACATGCAGTTTGGCTGCCTCTCAGTAAAACATCATAGCGGTTTCTGTATGTGGGATACCAAGACCACTGACTATAATGTCATGAACAGCGGTATCAAACGCGATTTCATGAAAGAATATGTAGATGCATTTCGTGCAGAAGGTATGGAAATCATGTTTCATTATTCCATTCTGGACTTGAATGCCGGCTTGGTTAGAAACCATGTAACTTTGGATCATATCGAGATGATTAAGAATCAGGTACGTGAACTTTTGACAAATTACGGTCCTATCAAGGCTTTGATGTTTGATGGTTGGGATGCACCATGGAGTCGCTTGACTTACGAAGAAATCCCATTCGAAGATATTTATCGTCTGGCTAAGTCCATACAACCCAATTGTTTGGTAATGGATTTAAACGGAGCAAAATATCCCAGCGAAGGTTTGTTCTATTCTGAAATAAAGACTTTCGAACAAGGTGCCGGACAGAAGATTTCTAAAGAAGAAAACTTCCTTCCTTCAATGGCTTGCTATCAGATGCAAAAGACTTGGTTCTGGAAAGACTACATGCCTAACGAACCGACAAAAACTGCCGAAGTGTTGGTAAACGACAACCTGATTCCGATGAATAAAGTATGTTGTACATTTATCTTGAATGTGGCCCCTAACCGTGACGGTTTGTTGGACGACAATGCATTGAAGACATTGAAAGAAATAGGAAAAATGTGGAAAAACGACGCTCCTCAAGTGAAAGTTGCCGAAACGGGTGAACCAATCATTAGCAAGAATTTGGCATTAGGTCAATGGTGCCAAAGTTCCTGGGGATTGGATACAGACATCGCTGACTTTGCGACTGATGAGAAATTCTATACCAGTTGGAGATCCGAACCGAGAATCAAGGAACCATGGTGGCAAGTGAACTTCAAGGAAATTACTTCCTTCAACACTATTGCTATCACCGAGGACAAAGACGATATGTCGCAATATTATCGCATTGAATATCGTTTGAATGGCGAATGGAAAACTATTTTCGAAGGCGAAGCACCAACTTTCCGTCGTGTAAAAATTCATCGTTTCAATACAGTTTATGGTGATGCCATGCGTGTAACTTTCTTAAAGAGTAAAGGCTCAACTTGTGTGGCCGAAATGGGTGTTTATTGCGAAAGACGCTAAAAACAGGTCTCATGCTATATTATTATAGGTATGATACTATTGTGGGTTCCGTTACCTTTGTCGAGGAAAACGGAGCCCTCATTGCTATTACCATGAAAGCATTTCAGGATGGTATAGAAAAAGAAACTATGCTGATCAAGAAGGCCCATCTTCAACTTCAGAAATATTTGATGGGCGAACGCAAAATATTTGATTTGCCCTTTAAAATGAAAGGAACAGATTTCCAAGTTCGAGTTTGGAAAGAATTGTTGAATATTCCTTATGGTGAAACACGCAGTTATAAACAAATAGCAGAGGCTATAGGAAATCCCAAAGCAATGCGTGCCGTAGGGATGGCAAACAATCAAAATAAACTACTAATAGTAATACCTTGCCACCGGGTAATTGGAGCCGATGGTAAATTGGTTGGCTACGGAGAAGGGCTCGAAATGAAAGAATTCTTGTTGCGACTGGAAGGCATTAAATGTCCAAAGCCATGATATAGTCCGTCATCAAATATCCATGACCAATATCAAAATCTCCCTCAAATACTTTCTTCATCCCCATACGATAATAGAAGTCAACCGCCTTCGTATTATATCTATTCACATTCAAACGCATCTGACAAGGTTCAGGATGAATTTCCTTGATGCTTTTAATGGCATGATTGAAAAGAATCTTGCCTAGTTTTTGACCTTGGAAAGAGGGGAGTACATATATCTTCTGAAGATGGTAAATATGTTCGGCTTCTGGTTGGATGGAAAGATAACCAGCTGGGGTTTCTCCTTGAAAAGCCAGATAATAAATGTGTCCCTCCTCAGTCATCTGTTTATGTAAATTTGAAGGAGAGTACATCCAGTCCATCATAAATTCAACTTGACCTTGTGTCAACAATTTATTATATGTATGTGGGAAGACAACCCAAGCTAATTGATTAATCAGCTCGATATCTTCCAATGTCGCTTTTCTGATTTCAAAAATAATACCTTTATTTTTGTTAGACTATGTGTCATTCTGAGCGTGGCGAAGAATCTGTGTGCATAAAGTGGATGAAAACAGATCCTTCGCTATACTCAGGCTGATACGATTGCAAATATAACGTAAATAAATTGATATGTATCCTAAAGAGTAACTTTTTCGTTAAAAGATATAAATTTATAGTTCTATGTATTGCAAGGTACTAAGTTTTTGCATACATTTGTGTCAAACAAAGAACAAAAGCTATGAATGTAGATAATGTACGCTCACAAATGAGAAAGGGGATGCTGGAATATTGCATCTTATTACTGCTTCATCGAGAGGCATCGTATGCATCAGACATCATCCTGAAACTGAAGGAAGCCCATCTCATCGTAGTAGAAGGTACGCTTTATCCGTTGCTTACACGGCTTAAGAATGACAATCTTCTGGCATACGAATGGGTTGAATCCACCCAAGGGCCTCCTAGAAAGTATTATTCATTGACTCCAGCAGGAGAGGAGTTTCTCCAAGGCTTGGAGGATGCCTGGATGGAATTGGCCAATACAGTAAATCATTTAAAACGAAATCAAAACTTACTCTCATGAAGAAAACTTTTACCATAAACCTTGGAGGCATTGTTTTTCATATTGATGAAGATGCTTACGAACTGTTAGACAAATATTTAAGTAACCTCAGAATTCATTTCAACAAGGAAGAAGGTGGGGAAGAAATTGTTCAAGATATGGAACTACGTATTTCTGAACTCTTCAGTGAACGGTTGAGTGAAACTAAACAGGTGATAACCATAAAGGATGTAGAGGAGATTATTGCTCAAATGGGAAATCCGGAAGAATTTTCAGACAATACCACACAAGAAACCAATTACAATGAAGAGGAAGATAAAGGTATCAAACGCCTATATCGTAACCCGGACGATTCTGTTATCGGAGGTGTATGTTCGGGTATAGCAGCTTATCTGGATTGGGATGTGACTCTAGTAAGATTAGGGATGCTTGTTCTTGCCTTCATATTCCCTGGTACTATCTTAGCTTACATTGTTGCATTGATTATCATACCCGAAGCAAATACAGCAACAGAAAAACTAAGTATGAAGGGAATGAAAATTAATGTGGAAAACATTGGGAAGACAGTTACAGACGGCTTTGAAAAGATGAACAATTACATGGCTTCTGAAAAGCCACAAAATATCTTTCAACGTTTGGGTGAAGGAATCGTATCCGTTGCCGGATTTATCATCAAGTGTATTTTGGTCATTGCTGCCATCTTGTTTACACCGGTTTTATTTGTATTCCTAGTAGTCTGCTTTTCACTCTTTTTGGCAGCCATCGGTGTCATCGGTTCATTGCCAGCCTTCTTCTATGGAAGCATGCCATTCGTTGATTGGTCGGTCGTTTCAGCATCACCTGTGCCAACCACTTTGTTGTCCATCTCTGGCATTCTTGTCATCGGAATTCCAATCGTAAGCTTCATCCATTTTTTGATGAGTACATTCGGAGGATGGCAATCCATGTCGTTTGCTACTCGTGTCACTCTACTTATTCTTTGGCTGATAGCATTGGGGGTAGGTATTTTCTTCTTCTTTAATTTTGGCATAGCGGCTATACCGCATTTTTAATAATTTCGTCATGATAACGCCTTTTTTGTAAGTACAGACTTTTTCTTTGGATAAAAAGACTTATCTTTGCAAGTGGTAGTATGCCAAATGTCATTCAGAGGAACGTAGTGACGAAGAATCTCGGAAGCATAAAGTGTGTGTTTCCGAGTTTCTTCACTTCGCTCTGAATTACAGGATGTTTTAATGTAAATATGATAATAACCAATAATTAAAATCATATATGACCAAGAAAATTCTGTTGTTAGGTTCCGGAGAGTTGGGAAAGGAGTTTGTAATTGCTGCTCAACGTAAGGGACAATATGTCATTGCTTGCGACTCTTATGACGGTGCTCCGGCTATGCAAGTGGCCGATGCATGCGAAGTGTTCAGTATGCTCGATGGTGATGCCCTCGAAGCGGTTGTGAAAAAACATCAGCCGGATATCATCGTACCCGAAATTGAAGCCATCCGCACAGAACGTCTCTACGACTTCGAAAAGCAAGGCATCCAGGTAGTGCCGAGTGCCAAAGCCGTAAATTACACCATGAACCGTAAGGCTATCCGTGACCTTGCTGCTAAGGAATTGGGATTGAAGACTGCTAAGTATTTCTATGCCAAGTCATTGGAAGAACTCAAGGAAGCTGCTAAGGAAATTGGTTTCCCTTGTGTGGTGAAGCCATTGATGTCTTCGTCAGGTAAGGGTCAATCATTGGTTAAGACTGCTGATGACCTCGAACAAGCTTGGATTTATGGTTGCGAAGGTAGTCGTGGCGACATCAAGGAACTGATTATCGAAGAATTCATCAAGTTCGATAACGAAATCACCTTGCTTACCGTAACTCAGCAAAATGGCCCGACTTTGTTCTGTGCCCCGATTGGACACGTTCAGAAGAGTGGGGACTATCGTGAGAGTTTCCAACCGGCACCGATTGAACCCGACCATCTGAAGGAAGCTCAACGCATGGCCGCTAAGGTGACCGAAGCCTTGACAGGTGCAGGCATCTGGGGTGTGGAATTCTTCTTGAGCCACGAAAACGGAGTTTACTTCTCTGAACTTTCTCCTCGTCCACACGATACAGGTATGGTGACATTGGCAGGTACTCAGAACCTCAACGAGTTCGAACTCCATTGCCGTGCCGTCCTCGGTCTTCCTATCCCTGAAATCACTCAGGAACGTATGGGTGCCAGTGCCGTAATTCTTTCGCCTATCGCCAGCAAGGAAGCTCCTCGCTATCGTGGCGAAGAAGAGGTGTGCAAGGAAACGAATACCTACCTCCGCATCTTTGGCAAACCATTTACCAAGGTAAATCGTCGCATGGGAGTAGTGGTGAGCTACGCACCAAACGGAAGCGACCTCGATGCTCTTCGCGACAAGTGTAAGGCCGCAGCTGCCAAGGTAGAAGTATATTAATGAGTAAGAAAAAAACATATATCCCTACAGACAAAATGAGCGACATCATCTGCGACAATTATAGTTTGTTGCAGGTGATGAGCCGTTTTGGATTGCCTTTGGGATTTGGCGATTATACCGTAGAAGAAGTGTGCCAATCCAATCAAGTGGATTGCCTTACCTTTTTGGAGGTAGCCAATTTCATCAACACCCATTATCCACGCACTTATACACCTTCGGAGAAAATATCTATCCCTTCGCTCATGGGCTATCTGAAGAATGCCCATCATTATTTCCTCGATTTCCAACTTCCCTCCATCCGTCGGAAGCTTCTCGAAGCTATCGATTGCTCTACCGACAATGAAGTGACTTTCCTGATTTTGAAGTTTTTCGACAGCTATGTGCAAGAAGTACATCGCCACATGAACTACGAGGATATGTACGTCTTTACTTACGTAGAGAATCTCTTGAAAGGAGTGAAGGACGAGGCGTATAACATCGATATGTTTGTGCGTCATCACGACCATATTGATGAAAAACTGACCGAGCTGAAGAATAGCATCATCAAATATTATCCGGATAGTCGGAAGACCTACGTCATGAATGCCGTTCTCTTCGATATCTTTAATTGCGAGAAAGACTTGGCCTCTCATAACCTGGTGGAAGATTGCCTCTTTGTCCCGGCCGTACTTCGGTTGGAATGTGAAGTAGCCAATCAGGCGAATACCTACAATCAGTTAGAGCAGACTTCTTCTGATAAAGTAGAAAAGTCGGCTAGTGATGAGTTGAGCCTACGCGAAAAAGAAATTATCACCTGTGTGGTGAAAGGGCTTTCGAACAAGGAAATTGCCGAGCATTTGTTCATTTCCGTCCATACGGTCATCACACATCGTCGGAACATTGCCCGAAAGCTAAAAATTCATTCACCCACTTTGTTGACCGTCTATGCCATTGTAAACAAGTTGGTAGACATCAGCGAAGTGAAGCTGAACATCTGAAAATACCTACTAATGGGGATTGCGTAACATGCTTCAAGAGACTATCTTTGCAAATGTAAATTAGTCATATAAAGAATTACGTAAACCACAAGTTAGTTATTAGTTAAATAGTGCTGCCCTACGAAGTGATTTCGTGGGGCAGCATTTGTAAATGCCTTGTCATTTCATGTAAAACACCAAGTACATGAAATGAGCTTCCTAATCAATTTACATATATACAATCAAAATACTCTTCGAATAGTGCCTTGGCTTCATCCAGCTGGGCAGGGGTATTTTCCTTCACACCTTGTAGCTTGTATTCCTTACCCATGGCTTCGTACTTGTGAACGCCTAGTGTGTGGTAGGGGAGAATCTCAAGGCGTTGAATCATTCGGTAGTCCTTGAAGTGCTCGCCCAAGGCACGGATGTCTTCTTCGGCATTGCTAATACCCGGTACAAGAACATAACGCATCCAGAAAGGTTTGCCATTCTTTTCTAACCATTCGGCGGTTTTCAAGGTTTGTGTATTACTTCGTTCGGTCAGAGTGAGATGCTTGGAAGGATTGAATTGCTTTACATCGAGCAAGACCAAATCGACCAAACCGAGAAGTTCTTCCACGTGTTCATTCCAGATGCTTCCATTGGTGTCAATACAGACATGAAT
>JAFQNW010000155.1 GCA_017420875.1 Bacteroidaceae bacterium | reverse complement strand
GAAATTTCGTACGACTCGCGTGCAACCGGCTCGACTACCGGTTACGACATGCGATATACTTTGCGTGCATTTGCGGTGGATAGTGAAAACCGTAGCGTATCTCGAACAGCTGCATGGGAATATACCTTTACCCGCTCTGTATCGTTGTATGATTATGATTGTGAAGTGAAAGTCGATTTCCCAGAAGGAGAATATAACCTGATGGTGTGGGCCGACTTTGTGAAGGCAGGAACTACCGGACATCATTTCTACAATCCCGACACCTTCGCCGAAATTACACTCCATGGAGCCCATCAGGCCAACAACGATTTCAAGGATACTTTCCGAGGCATAGAATCCATGCAATATGTCAAGAAAGAAGGTGAGACGGTGCAGGTGGTCAAGATGCTACGTCCTTTGGCGAAGTTCGAGTTTGTAACTACCGACTTGAAGGAGTTTATCAACAAAGAAACCGCCAAGCAACGAAGTAGCAAGGTCGATTTGTCCAATTACCGGTTGACATTCTACTACAATGGTTACATGCCTTGTGCATTCAATATGTTTACCGACAAGCCTAACGATTCGAAAACCGGTGTTAGCTTTGAATCTACTTTGACTCAACTCAACGATTCCGAGGCTTCCATGGGATTCGATTATGTTTTGGTGAATGGTACCGAGTCGAGTGTCCCCATGGTCATCGCACTGAAGGATAAGAAAGGCAATACCTTGTCTGTCTCGAATCCGATAGATGTTCCTTTAAAGCGAGGTCAGCATACCGTAGTGAAAGGTAAGTTCCTTTCAACAAAAACTTCTGGTGGGGTTGGTATCGATCCTGACTTTAATGGTGACTATAATTATAAAGTAAATTAAAGATTTAATATTAACTCAAAAAAACATTTATGAAAAAGTTATTTTTATCTATGCTTGCAGCTGTAACGTTGTTCGCATCATGTTCGGAAGAAGAGGTTGTAACTCAATCCAATGAGGAAACTTCTACAATGACTTTCAAAGTCTCAACTTCTAAAATCGCGAGTCGTGCTTTGGGCGATGGTACTACAGCAAATAAGCTATATTATGCTGTGTATGATGAATCAGGCATTGTTGAAAGCATTTCAAAAACAACAGAGAGTGTAACAATCGCTCCTACTGCAAATATTTCTTTAAGCCTTTTGAACGGTAAGGAATATAGTATTATTTTCTGGGCTGAAAGCGGTGAAGGTATGTGCTCTGTAGATTGGGATAATAAAACAATCAGTTTAAATGATAAGTTGTTGAGCAACCAAGAAAGTTATGATGCATTTTATGCTTATGTGGCTCCATTTAAGGTTACTAGCTCAAAGTCTGAAACTGTTAAATTGAATCGCCCGTTCGCTCAAATGAACATTGGTACTACTGCTAAGGACTTGGACGGTTTGAAAGCATATTATAACTCAGGTGACATCACAAAGTCTCAGTTGAAGGTAAAGGCATATTCAAGCATGAATCTTACAACAGGAACAGCAAGCGGCAATGCTGAAGAGTTGACTTATACTTTTGCTGAATACAATAAAGATGAATTCCCAATTGCTGGTTACCAATATCTTTCTATGAACTATTTGTTGGTTAACAATGAAAAAGAGTTGATGGATGTAACATTGGAACTTACTGACGATGAAGAAGCTGTAGCTACTAAGACATTTACTAATGTACCTGTTCAACGTAATTATCGTACAAACATTTATGGTCAGTTGTTCACTAGCCAAACAGACTGGTCTGTTGAACTTCTTCCTGAATTTGAAGCTTCTTACACTGTTTTAAGTGGTCATGTAACTTTACAAGAAGATTTGATAATCGATAAACCATTGGTTGTAACTTCTGGCGAAGTAGTCTTGAATTTGAATGGTAAAAAAATCACAAACAAAAAAGAAAATACAGAAACTGATGTAATTATAGTAAACAAAGATGCCACCCTTACCATTAATGGTGAAGGTACAATAGAAGCTGTTTCTGGTATTGATGGTTATCCTGTAATTGCTGATGGTACCGTTGTTATCAATGGTGGTACATTCGTTACAGGTACAGATGCAAATGGTGCACAAAATGCAGGTATTTATGCAAGAGGTGAAGGCAAGGTTTATATTAACGGTGGTACATTCAATAGCACAACAGGTGACTTCTTGGTAAATAAAAAGGATGCTGATCGTGAAACTACAACTATTGAAATTAAAGGTGGTTCATTCTATAAGTTTAATCCAGCAAACAATGCTTCTGAAGGTAATGGCACAAATTTCGTTGCAGAAGGTTACACCAGTACACAAAATGGAGATTATTGGGTAGTTGGAAAAGCAGTAGCAACTGCTGATGAATTGGCTTCAGTAGCAGCAAATGGTGGTACTGTTGTTTTGACAGACGATGTTGAATTAACAAAATCTTTAAATGTAGCTGCAGACTTGGTAATCAACCTTAATGGCTCTAATATCATTAATAACACGGAAAGTACAGAACTTGGTGAAGGAGATGGTATCATTGTAACTGGAGGTAACTTGACTATCAATGGTGAGGGTCAGATTGAAGCAAATACTCGTGCTATTTGGGCTCGTGGTAATGGTGGTGCCGTTATTACTATCAATGGTGGTAACTATGTAGGAGCTAAAGGTAATTCTGAACTTATCTATGCAAGTGGTAATGGTCAAATTATAATCAATGGTGGTTCTTTTGAAGCATTAGAAAAGGCTGCTGATTTGGGTGGTGATGAGTATGCTCTATTGAATTGTTATGATGCACACTATAAAGCAGGGACAGCAAATATTACAGTAAAAGGTGGTAAGTATAAAGACTTCAATCCTGCTAACAATACTTCTGAAGGTCCTAACACAAATTTCGTTGCAGAAGGTTACACAAGTACACAAGATGGTGAATATTGGGTAGTTTCAAAATAATAAGAATTACTTGTAATCTAATTTATCCCTGCCCAGGCTTTCCCGGCGGCAGGGATTTTTATCTCTAAAACATACTAATCTACTCAAAATCATAAGTGTTATTCCATTCATTTTCCTATCTTTGCACCAAACACTTGAATAACCTTAAATCAGAAAGATATTTATGAAAAGAACAATTCTTGTGTGGCTGGCTTTCTTCTGCTTGGTGCCGGCCATGGCTCAAAGCATTTTTGAGAAGTACGAACGCTTCCTGGTAGAACCGCGTACCTATGTATGCTATCGTGCGGAAGGTCCGCTCACCATCGATGGGAAGCTGGATGAGGCTTCGTGGGTGAAGGCCGAATCTACGGCTCCGTTCGAGGACATTAGCGGAAAGGGATTTGCTACACCGAAATACGAAACTACGGCCAAGATGTTGTGGGACGATGACTTCCTCTACGTAGGAGCTATTTTGGAAGAGCCTAACATCACCGCCAAGCTCACTCAACGCGATACCATTATTTATTATGACAATGACTTCGAAGTGTTCATCGATCCGGATAGTGACGGACATAACTATTTCGAAATCGAGGTGAATGCCCGCAACGTGCTTTTCGACCTGATGCTGGACAAGCCTTACCGGGTGGGAGGTGACTTCTTCTTGCAATGGGATTGCCCGGGTATCAAGTCGGGTATCCACATCGAAGGTACCTTGAACAATCCGAACGATACAGATAAGTATTGGAGTGTGGAGATGGCTATCCCTCGTCAGGCCTTGACCTTGAGTTTCAACAACCTATTGAAGGCGGGCAACACTTGGCGTATCAACTTCTCGCGTGTGGAGTGGTTGAAGAAGCCGGAAGAAAACTGGGTGTGGAATGCTACGGGGCGTATCGACATGCACATGCCCGACCGTTGGGGATACTTGCTTTTCTCGGGCAACAACGTAGGCACTTTGAAGACCGAAATGGATTATCCGCATAACCGCGATATCTATAGGTTGATGTGGGCCATCTTCTATGCACAGCAGGATAACTTCAACCAAAAGAAGCAATACTTGAGTCTGGAAGGATTGGGTTTGACGGATGCCGACTTGAAGCCTCTTACCAGCCAAAAGGGTAAGCTGACGATAGAAACTACGGCTCATTCTTATCAAATCCGTGCCGTGGTGCCACACGAAGAAGTGGTGTATGTGCTGAACAACGAAGGACGTTTCTGGAAAGAAAAACGTTAATCAGATAAAAAGGTGGATGTATCTAGAAACATCCACCTTTTTCTTTCAAAGAGCCGAAAAAGGGACTCGAACCCTCGACTTGCTCATTACGAATCCAAAAATGGCTCTTTATTCAATATGTTATAATTTAAATACTTACACGTATTATTAAACTTGGTTTTAATCAAAAAAATGACAAGTTTAAGGTTGAAAATCTTCTTAATTATATTAAATTCTTGGTACAAAGATAACTGTTATTTTCAATTTAGTAGTATGATTTAGCAAAATAAATAGCCTGACCATTATAGGTCAGGCTCATTCCAATACGCTTCTCTGATTTGCTCCAACAAGTCATTTTCGTATTGTTCAAATAACGAACTCTTCGATTTTACAAAATCCAGGCTTCGTCTGATTAGGTCATCAAAATGATAAGTCGTGTACAATTCATTAAACAATGCTTTTTCATTTTCCGATAAGGCACCAGAACAACAAGCATTATCGGTTTCAATAATTGAAGTATAGAACTTCTTATTTTTTTTGCTGTACAAGAAGAAATTGAAGTTGACCATATAAGTATCCATAGCCTCATTATTCACGCCAAGACTTATTTCCAATTCTTCACGGGAAATTCTACCGGTTTTATAGTCAACTACCCTG
>JAFQNW010000154.1 GCA_017420875.1 Bacteroidaceae bacterium | reverse complement strand
GTACCAGTGATACGGCGAGGAAGGATCTTACCTTGTTCGTTCAAGAACTTCTTCAAGAATTCAGGATCCTTATAGTCGATATACTTGATACCACTCTTTTTGAAACGGCAGTATTTCTTCTTCTTAACATCTACTGATGGAGGTGTTAAATATCTGATTTCTGATTGTTGCTGTGCCATAATTAGTCCTCCTTCTTAGCTGATTTAACATTTCTTCTCTTAGCAGCGTATTCAGCAGCATACTTATCCAACTTAATAGTCAAGTAACGAAGAACGCGTTCGTCACGACGATAGTTGATTTCCAACTTCTGAATTACAGTAGGTTCTGCCTTAAACTCGATCAACTGGTAAAAACCTGTTGACTTCTTTTCGATAGGGTAAGCCAATTTCTTCAAACCCCAGTTTTCTTCATTGATAATCTCTGCACCTTCAGCAGCGAGAATACCTTTGAATTTTTCTACCGCTTCCTTCATCTGAACATCAGACAAAACGGGAGTCAAAATGAAAACGGTTTCGTATTGATTCATACTTTAGTTAATTAAATGATTAAATAAAAATTTCAAATGCGACTGCAAAGGTACAACATTTCCTTTAATCCACAAAGTTTTAACACCTTTTATCATTAAAATAAGTTGATAAGGGCCATAAATTTTCATTTTTTTAGAAATCAAGTTGGAAATATTCCCAAAGGAATTATACCTTTGCAAGGTTGTTTAAACAATAATTATATGACAGAACAGTTTAAATTTGATATCCAGCTAATTTTCGCCATACTTAACGGTAAGGTTTCGACTGCCATAAATAGAAAACTTACCCGTAACTTCCGCCAAAACGGGATAGAAATCTCTCCCGAACAATGGACCATACTTTTATCCTTATGGGAAAAAGACGGTGTGACGCAACAAGATTTATGCAACGCCACCTTCAAGGACAAGCCAAGCATGACTCGCTTAATAGACAACATGGAACGCCAACACCTGGTAGTACGCATATCCGACCGGAGAGACAGACGAATCAACCTGATTCACTTAACAAAAACAGGACGAGAACTGGAAGACAAGGCTTTTATCATCGCCAACAAGACCATGAAAGAAGCACTGGAAGGAATCCCTTTGGACGAGATAAAAATCGGGCAAGAAGTCTTAAGGAAGATATTCACGAATACAAAAGACTAAAGTTTTTATGTATTTTCATGTTTTTTTCCTAAAATAATTTCCTTGATAACAGAATTATGCTTTAATTTGTAGACTAGAATAAAAATAATCCATTAAATAAAAACACACATGAAAAGCTTACTGAAAAATTTAGGTCTGCTGCTGATTATTATCGCTGCTGTTGCTCTTATCGCTATCTTCTTTACTGGTAGCACAGCAATCAATGACAACTCGGTATTGGGTGGTACAATTCTCTTGATGGTAATTGGACTTATTCTCCACATTGTCTTGAATAAAAGATTAGCAGATTAATCCTAACTCGTTTAAGGAATTAAAAAGGCCCGAATGTTTATTCGGGCCTTTTTAATTTTATTCCGCTTCCGGAGTTATCAGCTTATAGCCTTTTCCGTGAATGTTGATAATCTCAATAGAATCGTCTTCCTTCAAATGTTTACGCAATTTGGTGATATAAACATCCATACTACGTGCATTGAAGTAATTATCATCAATCCAGATAGTCTTCAAGGCAAAGTCACGCTGAAGAATCTCGTTTGCATGAGCACACAACAAACCCAACAATTCAGATTCTTTGGTTGTCAACTTGGTTTGCTTATCACCTATTGACAAGATTTGCTTTTGGGTATCAAAAGTAAAGCGACCTATCTTATACAAACTTGTATCCTTATTACGTTTACCACGTACACGACGCAAAATAGCCTCAATACGGAAAGTCAACTCTTCCATACTGAACGGTTTGGTAATATAATCATCGGCTCCAATCTTGAAACCCTCCAAGATATCTTCCTTCAACGTTTTTGCAGTTAAAAAGATGATCGGAATTTGAGCATTAGCCTGACGAATTTCCTGTGCCAAAGTAAATCCATCCTTCTTTGGCATCATCACATCCAATACGCACAAGTCATATTTGTTCTTCAAGAAAGCCTTGTAACCAGCTTCTCCATCCGGGCAAAGTTCTGCAGAGTAACCTTTTGCCTGCAAATATTCCCTTAAAAGCATGCCAAGATTTTCATCATCTTCGCACAACAGAATACGCAATTTTTCGTCCATATTATTCATTTTTTAATATTGGTAATACTATTATAAATTTTGTTCCCACATTCAGTTCACTCTCTGCACGAATGGTGCCCTTATGATCCTGAATTATTTTTTTAACGTATGCCAGCCCCAATCCAAAGCCTTTTACGTCATGTAAGTTGCCAGTATGAACCCGATAGAACTTATCAAATATCTTCTTCAAATCTTCCTTCTTTATACCAATACCATTATCCTGGATAGAGATATAAAGTTTACCCGACTCATTCCAAGTACGCACATTCAAATGTAACTCCCCTTCCGGCTTCTTATATTTCACCGCATTGTCCAATAAGTTGAATATTACATTTGTAAAGTGCATTTCATCCACAAATATCCAAGGACATTCTGCATCCAAATTGGAAGTTATCATGCCATTGTACTTCTCGACTTTCAAAGCAAAGGTGTTAACAACTCCGTTTATCATCTCATTCGCATTCACATCCTTCATCTTCAAGCTAGCCTTCTGACGTTCAAACATAGACATCTGCAACACCTTTTCAACCTGGAACCGCAAACGCTTCGTTTCATCATTGATCACACTCGAAATATGCTGAAACATAGCAGGAGATTTCCCGACAGCAGGGTCTTGCAACATTTGAGCCGCCAATGAGATGGTGGAGATTGGAGTCTTGAATTCGTGCGTCATATTATTGATAAAGTCATTCTTTATCTCTGTCAACTTCTTCTGGCGGAAGATAATATATATGGTAAAGATAAAGGTAACCAACAATACAAACGTAAAGACAACCGAAGGAATCATAAAACGAACGGAGCTGAAAATATAGCTATCCATGGTCGGGAAATGTACATTCACCATCCCCATACGCGATGGAGGATCGTTCTTAAACAAGATACGCGAATACAAGTTCTCACTTCCATCAGGAGTATAATCAGGACAATGATACACCTGTGCACCGTCACGGTCGGTTACGGTAAAATGATAAGGTATATCAATTCCGTTGCTCAACAATTCCGTCTTCAAGAAAGCATCCAACTGTTTGAAGTTTACCCGCTTATTCAAAGGCTTGTCGCTGGCTGTATACAATATGTTATAGACCACTTCATCCAACAATGCACGTTGGTATACATATCTATCTTTCAAGATTTCCTGCAAAGCTCTAGAAGTTTGAGGAATATTCTTGCCCGTAGAAATAATTGTCTTTGGCACACTACTCCGAACTTCCATCTTCCATTCAAACCCATTCAATCCATTCGAGGACGACACGTAATAATGCTGAGTATGCTCAATCACTTCTTCCTCCGTTACGTGTGCACCCAAAGAATTCTGAGCTTGTTCTCTAGAGAGCCGAGCCGCCTTTTCAGTAGCTGCCGCATCTTCTTCCAAATACTTACGCGTTTCAACCAGTTCTATGTTGCGACATGCCTGTTCAAGACTTCGTTGTACCGACTCTTCAAACTGCTCTCTTCTCATCTTTACCATTTCTTCAATGTAGCTTACCTGCAAATAGATAAGACTAAGAAATGATAAACCCATTACAATTCCCAATATCCAAATAGTAGACTTTTTCATATCGACAAAATTAATGGCGAATTGTTTTTTTACATAGCTTATTAACCTTATTTAAAAGGGAATTTCCTATAATTAACCCAAAATCTATTTTTATTTGTCATTTTAACAAGTATAACAACAAAAAAGGCTTTTGGTTTTACAAAAATAATAAAAAATTAATAGCACCCCTCACTTAACAGAACAAAAATTTTAAGACTTAATATACAAAAAAAGGCTCGTTTTTAACCAAACGAGCCTTTTTTATTTATTATTTTAAAAAGTTTTATTCTTCAGATTGAGAAGCTTCAAACTCCTTAATCAACTTATCCTGTACATCACCAGGTACAAGTTCGTAACTAGCAAACTTCATAATGAAGGAAGCACGACCACCAGTCAAAGAGCTCAATGAAGTTGAATAGTTAGACATTTCCTTCAAAGGAACCTTAGCAACCAACTTTTCATAACCACTTTCACTGCTCATACCCATAATCATACCGCGACGGCCTTGAAGGTCACTCATCACATCACCCATCTTATCACTTGGAACAAATACCTCTACGTCATAAATAGGTTCAAGAATCTTCGGACCTGCATTCTTAAATGCTTCGCTGAATGCGTTACGACCAGCCAACATGAACGAGATTTCATTTGAGTCTACCGGGTGCATCTTACCATCGTAAACAATCACGCGAACGTCACGAGCATACGAACCTGTCAATGGACCTTGTTCCATACGGCTCATGATACCCTTCAAGATAGCAGGCATAAAGCGTGTATCGATAGCACCACCAACCACACTGTTGATGAATACCAACTTACCGCCCCATTCCAATGCAACTTCTTCCTGACCCTTCACGTTCATCTTGAATTCCTGACCGTTGAACTTGTAAGTATCCGGCATAGGCATACCTTCGTAATAAGGCTCTACAATCAAGTGAACTTCACCGAACTGACCGGCACCACCCGACTGCTTCTT
>JAFQNW010000153.1 GCA_017420875.1 Bacteroidaceae bacterium | reverse complement strand
CCATTCGGAAAGAAATCATCATTCATAAATTCAGGAATCATAAAACAAAGAATAAAATTCAGAAATCATAAATCATAAATCAAGGAATCATGAACAAACAAGAACTCTTTGAAAACATCAAGAAGAAGCAATCATTCCTTTGTGTGGGTTTGGACACCGACATCAAGAAAATTCCTGAGCACCTATTGAAGGAAGAAGATCCTATCTTTGCTTTCAATAAGGCCATCATCGATGCAACCGCCCCTTATTGTATCGCCTACAAGCCGAACTTGGCTTTCTATGAAAGTATGGGCGTAAAAGGTTGGATTGCTTTCGAAAAGACCGTAGAATATATCAAGACCAACTACCCTGACCAATTCATCATTGCGGATGCCAAGCGTGGTGACATCGGCAATACATCGGCCATGTATGCTCGCACATTCTTCGAAGAAATGAACATCGACTCGGTAACCGTAGCTCCTTATATGGGTGAAGACTCGGTGACTCCGTTCTTGACATACGAAGGCAAGTGGGTAATTTTGTTGGCACTTACCAGCAACAAGGGGTCACACGACTTCCAGCTTACCGCTGACCCAGAAGGCGAACGCCTTTTTGAAAAAGTTCTTCGCAAAAGTCAGGAATGGGCTAATGATGAAAATATGATGTACGTAGTAGGTGCAACCCAAGGACGTGCTTTCGAAGACATCCGCAAGATTGTTCCTAACCACTTCTTGCTTGTACCAGGCGTAGGAGCCCAAGGTGGTTCGTTGGAAGAAGTTTGCAAGTATGGTATGAACAATACTTGTGGCCTCATCGTAAACTCAAGCCGTGCCATCATCTATGCAGACAAGACCGAAAACTTTGCCGTTGTAGCCGGTCAGGAAGCACAAAAAGTACAGGCACAAATGGCTGAACAATTGAAAGCTATCCTTTAATGACAGAAAGAAAAATCATCAACGACCCCGTATTCGGATTTATCCATATTCCGAAGGGGTTGTTGTACGATATCGTACGCCATCCCATCCTCCAACGATTGACCAGAATCAATCAATTGGGACTGACTACTACCGTTTATCCGGGAGCTCAACACACCCGTTTCCAACATTCATTGGGGGCATTCCACCTAATGAGTGAAGCGATTACCCACTTGACGGCCAAGGGCAATTTCATCTTTGATAGTGAAGCCGAAGCCGTACAAGCAGCTATCTTGATGCACGACATCGGGCATGGCCCGTTTTCGCATGTCCTGGAAAATACCATTGTATCCGGTATCTCTCACGAAGAGATTTCACTCCTTCTGATGGAACGAATCAACAAAGATTTGAAAGGACAACTAAACTTAGCCATTCAAATATTCAAGGACGAATACCCCAAACGATTCCTTCACCAATTGGTTAGTGGTCAATTGGATATGGACCGTCTGGACTACCTACGCCGAGATAGTTTCTACACGGGAGTTTCGGAGGGTAACATCGGCTCAGCCCGAATCATCAAAATGCTGAACGTAAAGGACGACCATTTGGTTGTTGAATCCAAAGGTATCTACTCCATCGAAAACTTCCTCATGTCGCGACGACTTATGTATTGGCAAGTATACCTACATAAAACATCTGTTGCTTGCGAGAAGATGCTGATCAGTGCCCTGCTTCGTGCAAAGGAATTAGCAAATCAAGGTGTAGAACTTTTCGCTTCACCTGCCCTAAGATTCTTCTTATACAACAAAGTAGATCGGGACGAATTTTACAATAACCCTGTTTGTCTGGACAATTTCATCCAATTGGACGACAATGATATCTGGACCTCCTTGAAAGTTTGGTGTCACCATCCAGATATTGTCTTGTCCACACTCAGCAATGGGTTAGTCAACCGACAATTATTCAAGGTCGAGGTACAATCCTCCCCCTTGTCTTCTAGCCGAAAAGAAGAGATTTTAAAAAACATTTCCGAACGCCTAAACATCACTAAAAGAGAGGCCAATTACTTCTTTTCAACCTCTGTTATTGAGAACAACATGTACCGTAAGGAAGACGACAGCATCGAAATCATTTACAACGACGGGACGACTAAGAACATTGCCGAGGCATCCGATATGCTCAACATCTCACTTTTATCGCGGAAAGTAAAGAAATATTATGTTTGTTTTCTCCGTTTTAATACCCTAAACGCTAAATAATCTACAAAAAGTACGGAGATATCAAAAAAAATACCTTAATTTGCATAATTAAGTATATCTACACCTGTCTCGTAAAGCGACACGTAGAACGATAAAACTAAAAGATTATTAAAGCATCATGGAATTCTCAGCGAAACAAATTGCAGAATTTATCCAAGGAACCATTGTCGGTGACGAAAATGTTACCGTACATACTTTTGCTAAAATCGAAGAGGGTATACCTGGAGCTATCTCATTTCTTTCGAACCCCAAATATACAAGCTATATTTATGACACTCAATCAAGCATTGTTTTGGTAAACAACGACTTCGAGCCAGAGAAAGAAATCAAAGCAACCCTCATCAAGGTAAACAATGCCTATGAAAGTCTGGCCAAATTGCTGAACTTGTATGAAATGAGCAAACCCAAGAAAACGGGTATCGACCCATTGGCTTACATTGCACCTACAGCAAAAATTGGCGAGAATGTATATATTGCTCCTTTCGCATGTGTAGGCGACCATGCCGAGATTGGCGACAACACATCTCTTCACCCACATGCGACCGTAGGAAGTGGTGCCAAGGTTGGTGCCGGATGTATCCTTTATCCCCATGCAACGGTTTATCATGACTGTAGAATCGGAAACAATTGCATACTCCATGCTGGTAGTGTGGTAGGTGCCGACGGCTTCGGCTTTGCCCCTTCACCGGAAGGATACGAAAAGATTCCTCAAATTGGTATTGTAGTTTTGGAAGACAATGTAGAAATAGGAGCCAACACTTGTATTGACCGTGCTACCATGGGAGCTACCATCATACGCAAAGGTGTAAAACTGGACAATTTGATTCAGATAGCTCACAATGTGGAAGTAGGAAGCCATACTGTCATGGCCTCACAAGTGGGTATTGCTGGTTCCACCAAAGTAGGTGAATGGTGCATGTTCGGCGGGCAAGTAGGACTAGCCGGGCATATTAAGGTTGGCAACAAAGTGAACCTTGGTGCCCAATCGGGTGTTCCTGGTAGCATTAAAGACGGCCAGAACTTGATTGGCACCCCTCCGATTGAGTTGAAAAACTACTTTAAGTCGTCCGTTCTCTTCAAGAGATTACCGGATATGGCCACAGAACTGAACAACTTAAAGAAACAGATAGAAGAACTAAATGAACAATTAAATAAATAAACGCCCATGTTGAAACAAAAGACTTTAGGAGGCAGCTTTTCCCTGAATGGTAAAGGACTCCACACCGGAGTAAACTTGACGGTGACCTTCAATCCGGCACCGGACAATCACGGGTATAAGATTCAACGAATTGATTTAGAAGGACAACCAATCATTGACGCAGTAGCCGAAAATGTAGGCGAAACAACTCGCGGCACAGTATTGGTTAAGAACGGAATAAAAGTAAGCACCATTGAACATGCCCTGGCAGCTCTTTATGCTGCCGGTATCGACAACTGCTTAATTCAAGTAAACGGGCCGGAATTCCCTATTTTGGATGGTAGTGCCAAGCATTACGTAGAAGCTATCAAACGAGTTGGAATTACCGAACAGAATGCCGTTAAGGACTATTACATCATCAAGTCTAAGATTGAGTTCAGAGACGAAGCAACCGGCTCGTCCATCATCGTATTACCAGACGAAAGTTTCAGTGTCAATGCATTGATTTCATACGACTCAAAAATCCTTTTCAACCAGTTTGCAACATTGGAAGACATGGAGAAGTTCCCTGAAGAAATCGCTTCAGCCCGTACTTTTGTCTTCGTTCGTGAAATCGAGCCGTTGTTGAGCCATGGTCTGATTAAGGGTGGTGACTTGGATAATGCGATTGTTATCTACGAACGTCAAATGTCACAAGAAAGCTATGATAAGTTGGCCGATGTGATGGGCGTTCCTCACATGGATGCTACCCAATTGGGATACATCAACCACATTCCATTGGTATGGGACAATGAGCCGGCACGACACAAACTTCTGGACATTATCGGCGACTTGGCCTTGATTGGTAAACCTATTAAAGGCCGTATCATCGCTACTCGTCCGGGACATACCATCAACAACAAGTTTGCTCGTACCATCCGCAAGGAAATCAAGTTGCACGAAATACAGGCACCCATATACAATTGCAATGAGGCACCTATCATGGATGTAAATCGCATCCGCCAGTTGCTTCCACACCGTTATCCGTTTGCATTGGTAGACAAGGTGATTGCCATTGGTGCCAACCACATTGTCGGTGTGAAGAATGTAACTGTCAACGAACCTTTCTTCCAGGGACATTTCCCAGAGGAACCGGTAATGCCGGGTGTTCTCCAAATAGAGGCCATGGCTCAATGTGGCGGTTTGCTGGTATTGAATTCAGTCGATGAACCAAGCAGATATTCTACTTACTTCTTGAAAATCGACGGAGTGAAATTCCGTCAGAAGGTAGTACCTGGCGACACGCTAATTTTCCGCGTAGAATTGATGGCTCCTATCCGCCGAGGCATCTCTTCCATGAAGGGGTATGTATTCGTTGGCGAAAAAGTAGTATGCGAAGCTGAGTTTACCGCACAAATTGTAAAAAACAAATAAAAGAGTTCTGAGCTTTGAGTTATGAGTTATGAATTCATGGCTGATAACTTACAACTCAAAACTCATAACTTATAACTCATAACTCAAATAAATATGATTAGTCCATTAGCTTATATCCATCCCGAAGCAAAAATCGGTGAGAATGTAGAGATTGGTCCTTTTGTATTCATTGACAAAAATGTAGTTATTGGTGATAACAATGTCATCATGCCCAATGCCAGCATCCTATACGGATCACGCATTGGCAATGGTAACCGCATTTTCCCTGGAGCTGTAATTGGTGCCGTTCCTCAGGACTTGAAGTTCAAAGGCGAAGAGACAACGGCCGAAGTAGGTGATAACAACACCATCCGCGAGAATGTAACCATCAACCGTGGTACTGCAGCCAAGTGGAAGACTGTAGTAGGTAGCAACAATTTGCTGATGGAAGGGGTACACGTTGCACACGATGCCATTATCGGCAACGGATGTATCATCGGTAACTCTACAAAGATGGCCGGTGAAATCATCATCGACGACAATGCCATTATCAGTGCTGCTGTATTGATGCATCAATTCTGCCGTGTAGGTGGATACACCATGATACAAGGAGGTTCTCGTTTCAGCAAGGACATTCCTCCATACATCATTGCAGGCCGTGAACCTATTGCTTATTGTGGTTTGAACTTGGTAGGCTTGCGTCGTCGTGGCTTTTCTAATGAACTGATTGAAAACATCCACAACGCTTATCGCATCATCTATCAAAGCGGCAAGAACGTATCGGATGCCTTGAAACAAATACGTGAAGAAATTCCAATGACCCCGGAAATCGAATACATCGTATCCTTCATTGAAAACTCTCAACGTGGTATCATCAGATAATAAATAAGACTATGGTTTATAGATTTACCATCATCTCTGACGAAGTGGATGATTTCATCAGAGAAATACAAATTGACTCAGAAGCTACTTTCTACGAATTGCACGAAGCAATCTTGAAAGCAGCCAAGTATAACAACGACCAGATGACCTCTTTCTTTATCTGTGACGAGGACTGGGAAAAGGAACAAGAAATCACATTGGAAGACATGGGCACTAGCTCGGACGAAGACAGCTACATCATGAGAGAAACACGTCTTAGTGAGTTAGTCGAAGACGAAAAGCAGAAATTGTTGTATGTATTCGATCCATTAACCGAACGCGTATTCTTTATTGAATTATCCGAAATCCTATATGGGAAGGACATCGAAAAGGCTGTTTGTACCCGTAAGGAAGGTATTGCTCCGAAGCAAACTGTCGACTTTGACGAAATGTTGGCGGCAAGCGGAACGAACCTCGACTTAGATGAAAACTTCTATGGTGACCAGGACTTCGATATGGAAGACTTTGACCCAGAAGGTTTCGACATGGGCGGTGGTTCCGTAGATCCATATAGCCAAGACTATTAATTACCTTATTAATAATAGGCACGGATTACACGGATTAACACGGTTCTTTGTGTATGTTCTCATCCACACTCATCCGTGAAATCCGTGTAATCCGTGCTTAATTTTTATACTATGTCACACACTCTCATTGTTCTCATAGGGCCTACCGGAGTTGGAAAGACTGAGCTAAGCCTTTCCATAGCCGAACACTTCCACACCAGCATCCTATCGTCCGATTCCCGCCAACTATATGCCGATTTGAAGATTGGTACTGCTGCTCCGACTCCTGAGCAACTAGCAAGGGTACCCCATCATTTTGTCGGAACACTGAAACTGACCGATTACTACAGTGCTGCACAATACGAAGCCGATGTCATGAAAAAATTGGAAGAACTCTTTTCTTTAAACGAGGTAGTAGTTTTGACTGGCGGCTCCATGATGTATGTAGATGCCATATGTAAAGGTATTGACGACATCCCTACCGTAGACAAAGAGACCCGAGAATTAATGCTCCAAAAATATGCAGAGGAAGGTCTGGACCATTTATGTGCAGAACTAAAGTTACTTGACCCCGAATACTATCAGATTGTTGATCTTAAAAACCCCAAACGGGTCATTCATGCTTTAGAAATCTGTTATATGACGGGAAAGAGTTATACCTCCTTCCGCACTCAAAGCACCAAGAAACGCCCATTCCGAATCATAAAAATCGGATTGACTCGAGAACGGGAAGAATTATATGAGCGTATCAACCGCCGAGTCAATGAAATGCTGGATGCCGGACTATTGGAAGAGGTTAAAGCCGTATACCCTTATAAAGAATTGAATTCGCTGAACACAGTAGGTTACAAAGAACTTTTCAAATACCTGAATGGAGAATGGACGCTGGAATTTGCCATCGAAAAGATTAAGCAAAATTCTCGTATCTATTCCCGCAAACAGATGACCTGGTTCAAACGGGACAACGAAATCCATTGGTTCCATCCCGACCAAAAAGAAGAAATCATGAACTATATAAATGAACAGCTCGCATGAAAAAAATCTTACTTCTCTTAACTTCCTGTCTGATTATCTCACAAGCAGTTATAGCCAGCAATAGCCAAAATTCATGGCATGACAACAAGTATTCCATGTTCATTCATTTTGGACTTTACTCTGTATATGGAGGAGTGTATGAAGGAAAACCGGTCACCCGCGGATATAGCGAACAAATCCAATCATTTGCCGGAATTTTCAGCGATTGGTATGCCGACACGGCTCTAAAGTTTAATCCTACCCTTTTCGATGCGGACAAGATTGTGGCCTTAGCCAAAGAAGCCGGCATGCGTTCCATAGTGTTGACCACCAAGCATCACGATGGATTCTGCCTATTTAAAACCGCTACCACCTCTTATAATGCCTATGACTCTACTCCTTGTAAACGAGACTTCGTTAAGGAATTAGCGGATGCCTGTCAACGCGGAGGTATCAATTTCGGCATGTACTATTCCATCATCGACTGGAACTATCCACATGCCTATCCTATTTCCAGCCACAATGCCGATTTCATAACACCCCAGCATCATGAGTTCAGCAAACAGCAAATTACAGAGTTGTTGACTAACTATGGTAACGTTTCCGAACTATGGTTTGACATGGGTTCAAACACGCCTCAACAGAGTCGCGAACTTTACGAATTAGTACACAAACTTCAACCCAATTGTATGGTCAGCGGACGTGTAGGAAATGGATGGTACGACTTTGCCGTCATGGCCGACAACACTTATCCAGAGGGAGCTTTGCAAGCACCTTGGCAATCGGCAGCTTCGATGTTTGATGAAACTTGGAGTTACCGTTCTTGGCAAGAAAGAGGAGATGTAACCACCAAAGTCATGGAGAAACTCCGTAGCCTTATCAATGTTGTATCGCATGGAGGCAATTTCTTATTGAACATTGGCCCACGTGGAGACGGTTCAATCGTGGAATTTGAAAGTGATGTACTTAAAAGAATTGGAGCATGGCTGAAAAAGAATGGAAATGCAATTTATGCAACCAAAGCATCGCCTTTCCGTGAACAATTTGGCTGGGGTACCGCAACCCGTAAGGACAATAAATTGTACTTGATTTTATCCGGCAACTATCCTGAAAACGGAATCATTGAATTGAATTTGCCGAAATATAAATTATTAAAATCAGAAGGGAACTTGATGTCAGCCAGTATGAAAGGAAACAAGTTGGTTGTAAATTTATCTAAAGAATCATATGACAACAAGGACATCCAAGTTGTAACTCTAACCTTTGACCGTGAAGTGCTTCCACAAGCAGGACCCCATACTACACGCATCGCCAATTATAGCTATGACTGCTTTGATTATTACAGCAACTACCGTAGTACTGTAAGCTACGAATGGGTATTCCCGAAGAACACAAAAAAGGTCGCATTGACTTATACCCCAGAAGAATTGGGTAAAGAAATCACCTTGAATTCCCAGCAAGTGAAATTAGAAGGCGGAGAAGCTATCACACTAAAGATAGACCCGAAAACACAATGGGGCAAACGATACATCTGCGGACCGGAATTCAATGTATTCGATCGTGCGTCTTCCATTGAAGCTAATCTGAACAAGACTCCTCTCCGAAAAGGTGGGGAATGGAGGGAAATCAACGATGAAAAGATAACCCTACCTGTTAATTTGATTGAAGATTATTACTTGATGCAAACGATAGAATCTCCAAAAGCTCAAGATATTTTGCTGGACGTTGCAGCAGGTAATGCCATTGAGTTATTCGTAAACGGTGTCTCGGTAATGAAGCACAACAATCCTTACCGCTGCAAATATCGCGAAGAAAAAGTACTGGTCCATCTTGAAAAGGGTAGCAATCAAATCATTCTTCGTGCATACAACCGTTTTGAAAAGGAAACCACTCTCTTGTTACGCCCATCCGATGAACAGGTTATTTACAAACAGCATGTTATTTTAAATACCCCAGCCGACCGGGTAAAGGTTCGCCGTACAGATTTGGCGACCCAACATACGGATACCGAATTACATAATTTACAGGTTGAGAAGTTATAAGAAAAAAACATGAAATTCTTCTTCAGGAACTTCAGACTATTTGATAATCAAGATGACACCCATGAAGTTCCCGTCCGAAGTTCCTGAAGAAGTGGAGACGCTTACTCCTGTTTTCATTTTACACCGACTTCATGCACCCCTTCACACTTTCATATCCGAAAAAATCAATATCCGATGAAGGGACTTGGTGAAACTCCTGCCTGATGCACTTAGAAATAATCTGCATTTCTTGATAAATAATCATTCTCTTACTGAAACAAAGTTCAGCACTTCAAGAAGAAAAAGCAAATCATAAGTTTTGATTCGTCAATCAAAACTTATAATCCGTCAATCAAAACTTGTGATTCGCGAATCAAAACTTATGATTAACTTTCTTATGCTGAAAAATCGGAAAAGTTATCTGCAACAAATGCAGAATTATGGCTATAAATGCACCTTTTGCATAAAGCTTAAATTGTATTAGAAGTGCGTTTTCGCACACAAATCGTGCGAAAACGCACTAGAGCCAAAAGGCAACAGTTAGCTTAACTATCAAATATTCAGCACCTTAACATTTTGGCATACTTTTTGTAGTACAATAAGTGATTGTATTAAAAATAAATTATATCCTCATCACAAAATTTACTTATATGAAAACAGCTGCATTATTATCCACTTTATTATTAGTCTTATTCAGTGCTTGCACCGAGAATAATTCAAAAGAAACGACAAAACCTGTCGTAAATTTAAGAGACCATCTCAGACAAACAGAAGTTACCACCCTCGCTGATGAGATAAAAGATGTAAGCTATATACCATTGGAAATAACAGAAGATGACGCTTCCATTATTGACGGAGTTGCCAACTTTGCCGTATCCGACAAATACATCTACGTGCTCCCTGCCAAAGAAATGAGAATCGTTTTGTTTGGAAGAGACGGGAAGTTTATACGTAATTTAATCCAATCAGGTCAAGGACCAGGAGAATTTATCGGAAGTATCTGTAGCATACAATTCGACAGAAAAGTCAACCGCTTGTATCTTTTTGATGTGCAAGACGTTTGGATATATACAGACGAAGGCGAATTCATTGAAAAACGTCATTATGATTTTATGTCTCTCTTAACATATAACCTTTCAGATAAAGAGATTGGAGCCATTTCGTTTCCGTTTGTTCCATTCGAGCAAGGAAGCTTCGGGATGGGAATCTTTACTAATCAGGGTGATACCGTCACCATTGAAAACAACATGTTCTATTCGCCTTTAGTACCCAAAGAAAAGTCCGGATTTACCATGGATATTGCTGCAAGTTATTCTCAATATCCTCCTTCCATGCTATTCAAAAGCGGAAGTAACGATACCATCTATCGGATGAAAAGCAATGGGATAGAACCATCTTTTGTGGTAAAACTGGACAATTCCGATAAACAGATAGGCCGTTCGCTTGATATAACAGACTTTGCAGGCATGCGTAACCTGGAAGATGAAAACGACATTGCCATGACCGATATAATGGAAACAGAAAAGACCTTGTATTTGCGTTTCCGTTACCAACATATTAACCACGTAGCTTCTATCAATAAAGAAACCGGGAACGTGAAAGTCGAGAAATGCCATCAGCCAAAGGATTACATGACCATGGCCAGAGCCAATCTGTTACAAGGAATGTCAGGAACAAGAAGCTACAAGAATTTTCCGGTGTGGGGACGTGTTGAGAACAAAGAGCTGATTCAAGTAATTACTCCTTATGAATTGAGTTTGTATGTAAACGAACCTATAACTATTCCAACAGAACTGAAGAATATAAAAGAGGACGAAAATCCCGTCTTCGCGTTTTATCGACTCTAAACATTATAATATTGATTTTCCACACGGAACGGCACTTTTTGAGATTGATAATCAAGAAGTATGTCGTTCGTGAGGAAGTGAAGGTGGGGTGTTCTTAAAGCAATGATTTAGCCTTCTAGCATAACGAAATCAATCCGTCCTTTTCCTTCCGTTTTTGAAAAAGTCTTCTTCCTTCATTTTTTCCACTTGCTGCTTGGCATGTTGATAACGCGTAACAGCACCCTTGATCGGCTTTCCGTCTTCATCCAAGGCGATTTGCTTATCTGCCGGCACAAATGACATGAATTTTTCATAGAAATAGATTGCATTAGCAATATCCTCATGACGTTCATAGGCTTGGGCTATCTTAAAGAACAGGTGATAATCAAGGTTGAGCTTGTACAATTGTTGCAAAGACTTCACCTGCATGTCCAAATCATCATTCAATTCATAACATTCGGCAAGGCCATCATACATGCGAATCAAAACACTATCCGTAGGAACAACCAACTTCATCGCCTCTTCCATATAGTCTACTCCTTCCTGCTTCCAGGAACTACGTGCCGAGGCTTTGGCCAAATAATAAAGGACATTCACATCCATCGGATTCTTCTTATGTGCCTCCAACAGATTATCACGAGCACCATACACCCAATTATCCCCATAATGGCTGATGCCCAAATAATAAAGCGTAGTGAAACTTCGGTCCCCCATTGCTTTTAAAGCCTCATAGCGATTCACGGCTGTTTTATACTCTGCCAACATGCAATAGGCTTTTGCATTCTGCCGGTTCACATCGACATGAAGGGTATCCGTCAACCGATAAGTTTCCGTCACCTCCACCGCATCTTTATATTGATTGTTGTTATTGAAAATCGCGGCGATATGAGCTACCGTCTGTCCATCAAGCGAATCGCGGCGATAGGACGCATTGTAAGCAAAGAATGCATTTTGAAGCACATCCGGATTACTCGGAGCCATCCCTTCGTAAGCCATACCCAGGTATTTGTAACCGATAGCCGAGAGTGTATCTTTCTTCAACCATTCATGAGAAGCGTCGCGTGCTGCTTCATAATCTTCCATAGCCAGCAATGTACGGATATGTTGTTGCCGGAAGAACTTGTTTTCCGGTTGAAGAACAACAGATTTTGCATAACATACCGCAGCCTGATCGCTTCGACTTAATTGACGATAACATTCCGCTAATTCTATCAAGACTTTCACATTCATGCTATCGGCATCTAAAAGCGAATTCCATTCCTGCAACGCTTCCGAATGACGATTCATTGCCCGTAAGGCTTGTGCCCGCAAAGGGGTTAACAAAGAATCACCACTTGCCGGAGTGATACTTAAAATCGGTTTATCATAATCATACGCATCAATCGCTTTTCGCATTTCATCCTCCGTCTGAGCACGAAGAGACAAAGAGAACAGCAACAATAGAAACAATGTCAAGTATTTCATAGTCAGTACCCTCCTTATTTAAGACTTATCTCAATCACACCATCTTTCCCTTGTTCACCATACCTTTTGATAGCCTCCTCGCCCTTCCAAATATGCATACTCGCTATCGTTTGAGGAGGTATTTGTTTGAGAGCTGACATATTCCGCTTTACCCCATCCACAATGACCAAAGATGATTTCTGTGACATAGTCTCTAACTTTTCTACACTTTTACCTTCTTTTGCTTTTGGATTTAAAGTAAATTCCCTAACTTTGACATTCGAAATCTCCTCCATCCTTTCAGAGATTTCAGGGCGGGCAAAAGCTACTACCGCAAACGTAGCTACAGGAAGTAAATAAAGATACTTCAAGCGTGCCCATGGGTTAGATTTTTTCTTGATCATCATAGTGATACGCTTTTTAAGTGAACTGTGATTTAAGCTGTTGGCCATAGAGTAGAGCCTTGTGCCAACAGCTTTTTCTATTAATAATAATTGATATTGCTTGATATCTACATGCTGATTAAGAACGTACTCGTCAACTTCATATTCATGAATATCTTTCAATTCTTTCCTCAACATCCACACCGCAGGATTAAACCATTGAAAAAGAATCAAGAAATCGGCCAGCAACAAATCCCAAGAATGATGATTCTTAATATGAGCACATTCGTGAGCCAATATCATTTCTCCATGCTTCAAGAAATCGCTTTCCTTCATAACCACCCGATGCATCCAACTAAAAGGAGCAATCGGCTCTTGGTGCAAGTATAGATAGACGCCATTGTCCAACCTTTGTTTCCGGCTACTACGAAGCAAAAAACATATTTTCCACAGAGCGTACAAGCGTACAAGGCAGAAGCATGAAATCCCCATCATATACAAAGCCATTACTCCTTTCATGCCCCCCAAACCGCCCATAGGCGATACTTCTTCGACAGCCTCTCCTTGATAGTTATCGAACATCAGCAACCATGCTTCCAGTGACATCACCATCTCATTTACTGCTGTTGAATGCCTGATAGTTATTTCCAACAACGGAACAATATAGGACAAGCAAAGAATACCCAACAGCCCTCTTCGGTTGTAACGATAGAAAGTTTCTTTACTTAAAAGCAACCGATGAAACAGATAGAATATCGCCAAACAAATCGTTGATTTCAATATGTAAATTCCTAAAGCTCCCATGAAAGTTATAAAACTATTTTTCGGAATTTTCTACTTCACGAATCAACTCTTTCAATTCCTCCAACGAAATTTCTTCTTCTTTCACCAACGACGACACAACCCCTAAATAGGAATTGTTAAAATATTTACAGATTACATCTTTCAAGGTTCTTTTTTTAAAGTCATCCCGCGAGACAGCTGCATAATATTGGTAGGTACTGCCATAAGAATGATGCTTCACATAACCTTTTTCCTCTAGTCCCCGAACAAAGGTGGAAACCGTATTGAAATGTGGACGCGGTTCTTCGTAAAGTTCCAACATTTCTCTGACAAACAAAGGTCCTTTTTCCCAGAAGAATTCCATGATTTCTTCTTCTCTAGCCGTTAATTTCTTCATAAATACACAAATATGATTTCCTATTCGCAAATTAACTAATTCCAATCGTTCTTCAACGCACCACTCTAGTTAAATAAACAAAAAAGGCAGAAGTTTTCTTCTGCCTTTTCATTACAACATACATTTATATCAAATGCTATTTTCCTTCATGAATGCTATGATTTCCGAGATATATCCGAATGCCATACCTACCACAGTATCGGCTGCACCATAATAAACAGCTACCTTATCACCTTCATGTAAAGCAGCACACGGGAACACCACATTAGGCACATCTCCTTGAAGTTCGTATGGAGCCGATGGAGCCAAAAGATAAGGTCTGGTTCGATACAACACCTTTGTAGGGTCATCCTTATCTAAAAGTGCGGCACCCATGGAATAACGGAAACCATTGCAAGTAGTAATCACTCCATGATAGAACAACAACCAACCTTCATCTGTCAAGATAGGCACAGAGCCTGCACCAATCTTTGTACATTGCCAAGCACTTTCGGGGAAAGGAGTTACTTTCATCACACAACGATGTTCACCCCAATACTTCATATCCGGGCTGAAACTGATGTAGATATCACCAAACGGAGTATGGCCATTGTCACTTGGCCTACTCAACATGGCATACTTTCCATCAAACTTTTGTGGGAAAAGCACTCCATTACGATTAAACGGCAAAAATGCATTTTCACATTGATAGAATTCCTTAAAGTCAAATGTATAACCGATGCCAATAGTTGGTCCGTGATAACCATTGCACCAAGTTATCCAATATCGGTCTTCAATCCAGGTTACACGAGGGTCGTACTTATATTCCGATTCTATCATCTCGGTATTACCGGCCTTGAATTGTATCGGTTCATGATTGATTTCCCAATTTATACCGTCTTTACTGAAACCTGCAAAAATGTTCATTTGAACCGACTTGTTGTCACAACGGAACACCCCTGCATATCCTTCCCCAAAAGGAACGATAGCACTATTGAATATACTATTGGAAGTTGGTATCGCATAACGGCCTATGACCGGATTCTGGGAATAACGCCACATAACGTCTGAACATCCTTCCGGACGTTCTTCCCAAGGCATCATTATTTTTTCACTCATAGTTAATTATTTTATAGAATTAATCATTACTTTTTTTCATCAGGATAAGTAAATGGGACAAAATAGGTAATCAGGAAAGCCGGGATTGTTGCAAACAACGTAAAGATAAAGAACGACTCATATCCCAACCAATCACTAACAAACCCACTGATACTTCCCGGCAACATCACCCCCAAGTTCATGATGCCGGAAGCAAAAGCGTAATGAGCCATTTGGTGTTTTCCTGGAGCAACCTGTTGCATCATGAACAACGTCAAACCCACAAATCCAAATCCATAACCAAAATATTCCAAGACAATGGCTCCCCCAATCAACAATCCGCTTTCCGGTTGATACATAGCAAGCAAGGTATAGGCCACAAACGGCAAGTTAAATATGCAACAAAGCGAGAATAAAGTCTTCTTTAAACCCCGATGTGAAATATAATATCCAGCCAGCAACGAACCGATGACAAAAGCTGCTGCCCCATAGGTTCCGTAATACAAACCGATTTCTTGCTCATTCAAGCCCAAACCACCTATCGCCCGATCTGCCTTCAAGAATAAAGGAACGATTTTCATCACAAACCCTTCGGCCAATCGATAGATGATAATGAAAGCAATATAATACCAAATGTGTTTTTTCTTAAAGAAATCTCCAATAACTTCCAACAAACGTTTCAACGTTTCGGATGCAGACACTTGCTCTTGCTTTGATGCAGCTCCACCAGATGGCAATATACGAGCATGATAAAGTCCAAGCAATAACATCACGCCTCCTAAAATAAGCATGACGGTCATCCAAGCCTTCACCGTAGCATCATGCTGAGTTTCGGGAGAGCTTCCATCGCCATACTGCACCAACAACCAACCTGCCAGCCAAACCAAACCACCTGAAGCTACAATCTTGGCAATGTTATAGAAAGCACCTTGCCAACCGATATATTTTGCTTGATCTTGTTTGTTCAATTCCGACATATAAACCCCATCAGCAGCAATGTCATGGGTAGCACCACTAAAGGCGATAATAGCCAACAAGCCGATACATACAGCAAAGAATGAAGGCAATTGCAAAGCAAATGCTACCAAGCCAAACCCTACTCCCGTTGCAAGCTGGGTCAGTACCACAAAAAATTTCTTCGTCTTAAAAATTTCGAGGAAAGGACTCCATAAAAATTTTAATGTCCAAGGCATCATTATCAAGGAAGTCCAAAGTGCAATTTGAGCATCAGAGACCCCCATCCCTTTAAACATCAAGACTGATACCATATTGAGGACCACAAAAGGAAGCCCCATGGCAAAATAAACGGAAGGTACCCACGATATGGGATTACGATTGTTACTACTCATTTTTTCAGGTTTTTCATTAGTAAAATTAGAAAGGTTTCAATTCCTCACAAAAATAGAGAATAAAATCTTTTTTCCCAACCGATAACAGAGGTAAATATAAACAAAAAAAAATCAAGCACATGTTTATGCTTGATTTTAAGTAGCGGGACCCGGGATTGAACCGGGGACCTCATGATTATGAATCATGCGCTCTAACCAGCTGAGCTATCCCGCCATCTTCCAATAAAAAACCGCTAGGCGTGGAAGCCACCCAACGGCAAACTCTTTCTTTGTAGCGGGACCCGGGATTGAACCGGGGACCTCATGATTATGAATCATGCGCTCTAACCAGCTGAGCTATCCCGCCAACATTTCTGTTTTGCGGGTGCAAAGATAGAACGTTATTTTGAATTTCACAAGTTATCCCGTAATTTTTTAACCACAAAAGTTTTTTTATCTTTCAGCATTTCCCATAAAAGTTAATCGTCCCATAAAAATATATTCCTAAATATTATGCAAATAAAAAAAATAGACTTATTTTGGCACCCGAATTCAAACCATATCTAAAAACTATGCAAAAAGAAAAGATTCAGTTGGAATACATGCTCAAAGCAGGCTCTGCAAACATCGTATGGTCTATCATCAGTACGCCTTCCGGACTGGAGACTTGGTTTGCCGACAAAGTAACCGCGAATGATAAGATTTATACTTTCCGCTGGGGGAAAACAGAAATACGCGAAGCCGAACTTATCAATTACCGAACAAATAATTTTATCCGCTTCCATTGGCTGGACGATGAAAACCGCAAAAGTTACTTCGAAATTCGGATAGTATACAATGAATTGACCGAAGACCTGATGTTGGCGATTACCGATTGGGCTACCCCCGACGAAATCGAAGACATCAAAGACTTATGGGATTCTGACATAGAGAAAATGAAGAGAGTAAGTGGTTTATAATTAAAAATATCCTAAACATACCTTTGCTATCCATTTTTTATGCTAATTTTGTGCCTTAATAGTTGTGTTTGACAAGCATGAACCTACGCATAAAAAAATTAGATATATTCATACTCAAGAGTTTTCTGATGCTCTTTGCCGGAACATTCTTCATTTGCCTCTTCATCTTCATGATGCAGTTCTTATGGAGATATGTGGATGAGCTTGTCGGAAAAGGTTTGGAAGTAGGGATTCTGGCACAGTTTTTCTTCTACTCCGCACTGACTCTTATTCCTCTGTCGCTACCGCTGGCCATACTTTTGGCTGCCCTTATGACATTTGGTAATTTCGGCGAGCGATATGAACTCTTGTCCATGAAAGCCGCAGGAATTCCCTTGCTACGCATCATGCGACCCCTGATTATTCTTTGTGTTTTCATCAGTGGAATGTCTTTCTACTTTCAAAACGTTGTGGCTCCCAAGGCCCAGATGAAACTATGGACTTTATTGGTTTCAATGAAACAGACCTCTCCTGAGCTCGACATTCCCGAAGGCGTGTTTTATAGCGAAATCAGCGGATACAACATCTATGTAAAGAAGAAAGACCGTGATACGGGTGTCATGCAAGATTTGCTCATCTACAATTTCTCTGACGGTTTTGAGAACGCCCGCGTAATTTGGGCTAGCGAAGGGAAAATGGAAATGACTTCGGACAAAAAACACCTATATCTCCATTTATACAATGGCGAACAATTCGAGAACCTCAAGTCTCAAACTATCTCCTCCAAAAACGTACCTTATCGACGGGAGACTTTCAGAGAGAAACACATCATCATTGAGTTTGATGGAGGCTTCAGCATGGTAGATGGAGGTTTCTTAAGCGAACGTTCGGACAGTAAGAACATGGCAGAAATCAGTCATTCTATAGATTCACTTTCCTTCCGTGCCGATAGCATTGGGCGTTCCATGTTTAATGAAATCAAACTCTCAATCTATTCACCACAATCGTTATCCAAAACTGATTCCATTAAAGTGGTCAAAAAGGAACTGCCCTCCATCATCAATGGCGATAGTGTCTTTAACACATATACCCTGGCCGAAAAAGAAGAAGCACTTGCAAATGCTTATAACCAAACCAACAAGTTGGCTAGCGATTGGGGCGTCAAGAGCATACAAGTAACAGATACAGACAAGAACATCCTTCGCCACAAAACCGACTGGCATAAAAAAATCACCTTGTCTTTAAGCTGCCTGATGTTCTTTTTCATCGGAGCACCTTTAGGAGCCATCATCCGAAAAGGTGGGATTGGACTTCCCGTAGTTATCTCCGTCGTTATTTTTGTTCTATACTACATCATCGATTCCGGCTCTACCCGAGTGGCCCGAAGCGGTGAAATGAACATTGTATTAGGGGTATGGATGAGTACTTTGGTATTGATGCCCATCGGCATTTTCTTTACTTATAAATCCAATAAAGACTCAGTGGTATTCAATGCCGAACTTTACCTTGGAGTATTCAAATGGCTTTTGGGAATGCGACCTTCCCGACACCTCATTAAAAAAGAAGTCATCATTGAAGACCCTAATTACCGGCAGATTTATCAAATTACCAATGACTTGTCCGCACAGTGCAACCAATATCTACAACAACACAGAT
>JAFQNW010000152.1 GCA_017420875.1 Bacteroidaceae bacterium | reverse complement strand
GTCGCCTTTGCCCATTTCGGTAGCGAGCTGTTGTTCTCCGTAGGATACAGTTCCACCTATGTAGTACCTCGAACAGACATGAACATGCTGCTCCATGCCTCTACCTTCGGGTGGGCACTGCTATTCTGCTTCATTCTCAACTTGCTCAGCACAGGCCTACCGGCCTGGATGGCCTCACGCATCAACATTGTGACTGCTATGGGAGGACGATTAAAATAAGAAGGAGGAACATTATGAACAAGAAACTATTTGCACAGATAAAGAACGAATGGCGAAGCAACATCTGGCTCGCCGTGGAATTGCTTTTGGTCAGCGTGGTGATGTGGTGGATAACCGATAGCCTCTACGTCCGGTTGGCAACCTACCTTGAGCCTCGTGGCTTCAATACTGAACATTGCTATAAGATAGAAATGGGTGAACTGACTTCGAAAAGTCCGGATTATACCAAACGGAGCCGTGAAGAACGCTATGCCGACATTTTGGAACTGGCCGACCGCTTGCGTCACCGTTCGGATATAGAGGCCGTAAGCCTATCGCATAACTCCCATCCATATAACGGAAGCAACGGTACCATAAAGGTACAATTGGTAGGTGATACATTGGAAACTTATGGTCGGGTCATCCGTCGTGAAGTTACCCCCGACTTTGTGCGTGTGTTTCAATATCAGGGAGTCAATGGCGAAACACCCGAACAATTGGCTGAAATGTTGGCACGTGGCGAGATATTGGTCTCCGATAATCTGTTCAGCAGTACCTATAATCGTCCGATGCCGATGACCGATTACATCGGGAGACGTTTTTATTTATTCGGAGATACGACATCTTCCGTCCGTTTGGGAGCATCACTGAAGGTAGTGCGATACAGCGATTTTGAACCGGCCAGTTTCTCACGTTCCATGGTGTACAAACTCTACTGGTTCGACAAGGATCAGGAACTCTGTGTACGTGTCCGTCCCGAACACGATGTGGATTTTATCAATAAGGTCAAGGCAGATAGCGAAAGTCAATATCGGATAGGCAATATCTTTATCAGCGAAGTCCGTTCGTTCAAGGACATCCGCCGTAATATCCAGCAAGGAACCTACAATGCGATGCGAAACAATATCACCATTATGGCCTTCCTGCTCGTAAACATCTTCCTCGGTCTGCTCGGCACCTTCTGGTTCCGCACCCAGCAACGCAAAAGCGAAATCGCCCTGCACAAGGCACATGGAGCGACGAATCAGATGGTGTTTACCCGCTTGCTCAGCGAGGGATGGTTGTTGTTGCTCATCATCACTCCATTAGCTTTGCTCATCGACTTCAACCTGGCCCATGCCGAGCTGAATGCTTGGCGAAACGGCACCACCTTGGAATGGGACCGCCTACTGATTTGTGCCGGCATCAGCTTCGCCCTCATGGCACTGATGATAGCAATCGGTATCGGCATCCCTGCCCGTAAAGCGATGACGATTGACCCGGCAGAGGCTTTGCATGATGAGTAAAAAAAGTTAGGGAAAAAGATAAAAATACTTATCTTTGCCACTAATTACAACTAGAGTTATCATGACAAAGAAAGAATCAATCGGAGGCAACACGAAAAAACTTCTGTTGCTCGTGGATGTACAATATGATTTCATCAATGGATCGCTCGCGGTAGACGGGACCCCAGCAGTAATGGATAATCTGGCCAATTATATCGCGGCACAACCAAAGGGTACGTTCGACGCCATCGTCATGACGGCGGATTTCCACCTTTACGGACATGCTTCGTTCAAGGACAATGGCGGCATGTGGCCGGTGCATTGCGTGCAACATTCCCACGGTGCAGCCATCTATCAGCCTGTTTTCGAAGCGGTGATGAAGTTGTTGCCGGAAGCACAGGTGCTGACCAAAGGCGATGACAAGGACGTGGACGAATATTCCATCCTGGCCAACAAGGCCAGTGCAAAGAAACTCCTGGCACTGATTGAGGAACGCGACATTCAAGAAATATATGTGGCCGGACTTTGCGGAGATTATTGCGTGGGCAACTCCATCAAGGACTTGGTTGAGGCCGGACATGGAGAGAAGATTCGGGTGCTCACCCAATTCATCGGAAACATAGACGACGGAACAACTCTCCGTCACATCATGACCGAAAACCAATTGCAGGAAAGATAACACAAAGAAGTTATAATCGAACAGAGGTGTCCGAAATCGGGCACCTCTGTTTTTGCTAAACACCTGATTTACAGGCATCGGACTTTTTGGCACGGTATTTGCTATACGTTTACCAAAACGTACGATTATGAACATACAGAAAATGATAACAACGGCGATGATGCTGGGCATCTGCCTCATCGCCCAAGCAGAAACCAATACCCGTATCCGTCCCATCGCCCTGGACGAAGCCATCACCCTGGCCCGAGTGCAAAGCGTGAATGCGGCCGTGGCACTGAACGAATTGAAAACCGCTTATTGGGAGTATCGCACCTTCCGGGCCGACTTATTGCCAGAAGTAAACCTCTCGGCCACCGTGCCGAGTTATGCCAAAAGCTACAACAGTTACCAGCAAAGCGACGGGTCGTACACCTTTGTACGGAATAACTTCATGCAAATGACCGGCGAGCTATCCATCAACCAGAACATCTGGCTCACCGGAGGTACACTCTCGCTGAACACTTCCCTGGACTTCATGAAGCAACTGGATGGCATGAAGGACGAACGATACATGTCCGTGCCGGTGGCTTTGACCTTGAGCCAGCCCATCTTCGGGACAAACACTTTCAAATGGAACCGTCGCATCGAGCCGGTGCGTTATGCCGAAGCAAAGGCCAACTTCTTGAGCGAGACCGAAGAGGTGACCATGACTACCATCAACTATTTCTTCAACCTCCTGCTGGCAAAAGAGAATGTAAACATTGCCAAACAGAATCTGGAGAACGCCGAAAAGCTATACGAGGTGGCGAAAGCGAAACGACGCATGGGGCAAATCAGCGAAAACGATGTACTCCAACTGAAACTGAACATGCTGAATGCCCAATCGGCCCTGACCGATTACGAGAGCTCGTTAAAGAGCAGCATGTTCCAACTTCGCTCGTTCCTCGCCCTGGGAGAAAACGAAGAGCTGGAACCCATCTTGCCGGATACGCTTCCTACCATGCTCGTGAACTATCAGGATGCCCTGGAAAAGGCCTTGGCCAATAACGCTTTTGCCCACAACATTCGTCGCCGGCAATTGGAGGCCGACTACAATGTGGCCAAGGCAAAAGGAAACTTGCGTCAGATTACCCTGTTTGCCCAAGTAGGATTTACCGGCACCGGAGAGAAGTTCCGCTATGCCTACGACCCTTTGAAAGACAATCAGATAGTGGAAGTGGGCTTCAAGATTCCTCTCCTGGATTGGGGAAAGCGACGCGGACAGGTGAAGGTGGCGAAGAGCAACCGGAAAGTGGTGCAAAGCCGGCTTCAGAAAGAAACCATGGACTTTAACCAGAACCTCTTTATTCTGGTAGAACAGTTCAACAACCAACGTGCCCAGCTCGACATCGCCAACGAAGCCGACGAGATAGCCCAGAAACGCTACAAGACCAATGTAGAAACATTCATGATTGGACGCATCAGCACCCTCGACTTGAACGATGCACAAGTAAGCAAGGACGAGGCCCGACAGAAGCACATCAACGAACTGTTCTACTACTGGTATTATTACTATCAGTTGAGAAGCCTCACCCTGTGGGATTTTGAAAAGAACACCAACATTGATGCGGACTTTGAGAAGATAATTAAAAATTAAGGATGAAGAATAAAGAACGAAGAGTTCCTTCCGAATGAAAATTCTTCATTCATCATTCTTCATTCTTCATTAAAAAGATTTACCTTTGTAAGAACCTATGATATTAGTAATCGACGACGATAGTTCCATCCGTACCTCGCTCAGTTTCCTGCTGAAGCGTGCCAAGTACGATGTGCAGGCCGTTGCTTCGCCCAAAGAAGCGATGGCCGTGGTTCGCAACGTGACTCCCGAACTCATCTTGATGGACATGAACTTCTCGCTCACCACAACGGGCGACGAAGGCATCACCTTATTAAAACAAGTCAAGCTATTTCAACCAGATACGCCGGTTATCCTCATGACTGCTTGGGGAAGCATCCAACTGGCGGTGAAAGGAATGCAGGCCGGTGCCTTCGACTTCATCACCAAGCCTTGGAACAATGTGACCTTGATGCAACGCATCGAAACGGCCCTCGAACTGAATGGCAAGAAAAAGGTGGAGGAAGAAACACCGGCAAAGAAAGACCATTTCGACCGTAGCCACATTATCGGAAAAAGCAAGCCCCTGATGGATGTATTGAAAACCATCGAACGGATAGCCAAGACGAATGCTTCGGTTTTGATTACCGGCGAGAGCGGAACGGGCAAGGAACTGATAGCCGAGGCCATACACCGCAACAGTACACGTGCCAAGAAACCCTTCGTGAAGGTGAATCTGGGCGGTATTTCGCAATCGTTGTTCGAAAGCGAGATGTTCGGACACAAGAAAGGGGCCTTTACGGATGCTTCGGCCGACCGGGTGGGACGTTTCGAGCTGGCCGACCAAGGTACCATATTTCTGGATGAGATGGGTGAACTGGACTTGAGTTGCCAGGTGAAACTGCTCCGGGTACTACAAGAACAGACTTTCGAAGTGCTGGGAGACAGCCGGCCACGCAAGGTGGATATCCGTGTGGTGAGTGCTACCAATGCCGACCTCCGCCAGATGGTGCAAAATCATACATTCCGCGAAGACTTGTTCTATCGCATCAACCTGATTACCGTACACCTGCCGGCTTTACGCGAACGACGAGAAGACATTCCTTTATTAGTACGCCATTTTGCCGACCAACAGTGCCAGGCAAACGGATTACAGAAAGTGGACTTTACGCCGGAAGCCATGGTGTACCTGCAAGGGCTTCCCTACCCCGGCAACATCCGCGAACTGAAGAACCTGGTAGAGCGTACCATCTTGGTTTCGGGCAAGGAAACTCTGGATGCCGAGGATTTCAAGGCACAGAACATACAGGGGGCAGAAACTCCAATCAACCAAAGCTTGACGGGTCTGACGCTGGACGAATTGGAACGTCAACGCATCGTGCAAGCTTTGGAACAATACGGCAACAACTTGTCGCAAGTAGCTACCGCCCTGGGGCTCAGCCGGCCGGCTTTGTACCGCCGATTGGAAAAACATAACATCGTGATTTAAAAGGATAGGCTTATGAAACTGAAATCCCTTTTCTTTATTTTGGCAGGCTTGTTGATAGCGGTATGGATGATACTGCTCTTCATTGCTACACAAGAGAATGGATGGAAGTTCTACCTGATAGAAGGCATCGTTACGCTCAGCCTCTTTTATCTCCTTTATTTCTATCGGAAAGTAGTGAAGCCCCTGAACTCCATTGCCGGTGGGATGGATTTGCTTCAAGCACAGGATTTCAGTAGTCGGCTAGCACCGGTAGGTCAACGGGAAGCCGACCGCATCGTCTCCATCTTCAACCGCATGATGAACCAGTTGAAGGAAGAACGGTTACATCTGCGGGAACAAAACCATTTCCTCGATCTATTAATCAGCACCTCGCCCATGGGAGTGATTATCCTGACCCTGGACGAACAGATTTCCATGGCAAACAAAGCAGCATTGGAATTTTTGAACGAGAAAACAGAGGAAGACGTTCTGAACAAAACCATGGATCAGTTGAGAGGAAACCTGGCAGAAGAGCTGAACCGATTACCCAAAGAAACCACAACGACCATCCGGTTGAGCGACTCCCACATCTATCGTTGTTCGCATTTATCGTTCATCGACAGAGGGTTTGCCCATCCTTTCTATTTAATAGAGAGCCTGACCAGCGAAGTGATGAAGGCAGAAAAGAAGGCATACGAGAAGGTAATCCGTATGATTGCCCACGAGGTGAACAACTCTGTAGCCGGCATCACCTCGACACTCGATACCATAGACGATGCTTTGCAATCCATGAACGATACCGAAGACATTCGTGAAGTAATGAAGGTGTGTATAGAGCGGAGCTACAGCATGAGCCGATTCATTACCAACTTTGCCGATGTAGTGAAGATTCCGGAACCCCAGTTGGAAGAAGTGCATTTGAACGACCGGGTAGTGGCCTGCAAAATCTTCATGGAGAACCTATGTCAGAACCGAGACATCGAGCTCCGTCTGGAATTGTGCGAAGAGAATCCGATGGTCAGCATGGATACTGCACTCTTCGATCAAGTCATCATCAACATCATCAAGAATGCGACCGAAAGCATCGATACACACGGAAAAATCATCATCCGTACTTCCGCTTCGCCGGCCATGCTCGAAATTGGTGATACCGGGAAAGGCATCAGCAAGGAAACGGAAACCAAACTATTTAGCCCTTTCTTCTCCACCAACCCCAATGGACAAGGCATCGGCCTCATTTTTATCCGCGAAGTGCTGATGAAGCATGGATGTACCTTCTCCTTACGAACTTATCAGGACGGCATCACCCGTTTCCGCATCTGCTTTTGAGCCACGAAACAGCACTTTATCTTCTTGACGATCAATCAATATGCCGATAGTGAGCAAGGGAAGATAGATTTCCTCTATTCCCTCATAAAACCTTTCAATCGTTTTTTTTGTTTTACTCCTGATTTTTGCTATATTTTTGTAGCACGAAAACAAAACAAGTAATAACAATTAAAACAAAAAAACGATTATGACACCAATTATCAATGCACAGCTCCCTGAATTTAAAGTACAGGCATATCATAACGGTAACTTCACTACTGTATCAAGCGACGACGTAAAAGGCAAGTGGGCCATTTTCTTCTTCTATCCGGCTGACTTCACTTTTGTTTGTCCAACTGAATTGGTAGACTTGGCAGAAAAGTACGAACACTTGAAGAGCCTCGGCGTAGAAGTATATTCGGTTAGTACCGACTCGCACTTTGTACACAAGGCTTGGCACGATGCATCGGAAAGTATCCGAAAGATTAATTACCCGATGTTGGCCGACCCTACCGGCGTATTGAGTCGCGGTTTCGGCGTAATGATTGAAGAAGACGGCATGGCTTATCGCGGTACCTTCCTCGTGAATCCGGAAGGCAAAATCAAGATTGCCGAAATTCAAGACAACAACATCGGACGTAATGCTGACGAATTGGTTCGCAAAGTAGAAGCTGCTCTCTTTGTAGCCAGCCACCCGGGTGAAGTTTGTCCGGCCAAGTGGAAACAAGGTGCCGAAACTTTGAAACCAAGCATCGACCTGGTAGGAAAAATCTAAAATGAGTTATGAGTTGTAAGTTATGAGTTATGAGTTATGAGTTGACGTACGATTCGATTGATTACTCAAAGCTCATAACTTGAAACTCAAGACTCATTATTCATAACTTATAACTCAAAACTTATAACGTAATATGCTAGACACTACCATCCTTCAACAAGTAACTGAAATCTTCCGCAACCTGGAAGCCGATTATACATTCCGTATCAGCTATGACCCTCAACGGGAGGAAAGTCGGCAGCTGATAGAGTTTCTGAACGACTTTGCAAGTACATCTCCACATCTGAATATAGAAAAGCATGAAGCCGAAACCGGCATGCTGGAATTTGTCCTCTTGAAAAAGGGAGAAAATACCGGCATCTGTTTCCGAGGTATCCCTAACGGACATGAGTTCACCTCGCTACTATTGGCCGTACTGAATGCTGATGGCAAGGGAAAGAACTTGCCCGATGAAGGAATAGCCCGTCGCATTCAAGCTTTACAAGGCGATATTCGTTTGCAGACTTATGTCTCGTTAACTTGTACCAATTGCCCGGATGTAGTACAGACTTTGAACATCATGGCATTGTATAATCCGAACATTCGTCATGAAATGGTAGATGGTGCTCTCTTTCAAGATGAGGTGAATCGACTGAATGTACAATCAGTGCCTTCGGTCTTTGCCAATGGAAAGTTGCTACATGTAGGCCGGGGGTCGTTGGGAGAATTGCTCGAAAAACTGGAAGCTGCATTTCCTTCAACACCCATTGTAACAGAGGGTGAACCTATTCACCGTACTTTCGATGTTTTGGTATTGGGTGGCGGTCCTGCCGGAGCCTCAGCAGCTATCTATTCGGCTAGAAAAGGCTTGAAGGTAGGTGTGATAGCCGAACGCATCGGTGGACAAGTAAAAGAAACGGTAGGTATCGAAAACTTGATATCAGTACCGCACACCACCGGAAGTCAATTGGCAGATGACCTCCGCACACACCTCAACCACTACCCGATTGAATTATTTGAGAACCGCCGGGTAGAGGGAACCGACTTGAAGGGCAAGGAAAAACAAATCGTAGTGAAAGGTGGAGAAGTGTTCAGTGCACCGGCTGTAATCATTGCCACTGGAGCCGGTTGGAGACGCCTCAACGTATCTGGAGAAGCCGAATACATCGGCCTGGGAGTGGCCTTCTGTCCGCATTGCGACGGGCCGTTCTATGCCGGAAAAGAAGTGGCGGTGGTAGGTGGAGGAAACTCAGGAATTGAAGCAGCCATCGATCTGGCCGGCATTTGTAAAAAGGTAACAGTAATTGAATTCCTTGATACGTTGAAAGCTGACCGGGTATTGCAAGACAAGGCTCGAAGTCTGTCAAACGTAGAAATCATTACTTTCACGCAGACGACCGAGGTCATAGGCGATGGCGAAAAAGTAACGAGCCTTCGCCTGAAGAATCGCGGAAACGGGGAAGAAAGAAACTTGCCTTTGGACGGGGTGTTCGTACAAATCGGGCTGAGTGCCAACAGCCAGCCTTTCCGTGATGAATTGGAAACATCCCCTATCGGCGAAATCAAGATTGATGCTCATTGCCGAACTAACTTGCCGGGAGTATATGCAGCTGGCGACGTATCATCGGTTCCCTACAAGCAAATCATCATCGCCATGGGTGAAGGAGCCAAAGCTGCCCTATCAGCCTTCGACGACCGGATGAGAGGAAATTTCTAGACTTAACCAACAAACTATATCCAAGTAGATGTGCTCAAAAAAGTACATCTACTTTTTTTTCATGAAAGATTTCCATACCTTTGTGCAAATCTATTATTTAACAATCGCTTATTACCATGAAAAACATTCTCATAAGCATGCTGATTGCCCTTTGTATAGGAAATTGTCTATCGACTATACAAGCACAGAACAACATCTTGTTGCAATCCAAAAACCTGGAGATAACACTGAATGAAAAAGGATATTACCAATCCATCCGGATAGTCGATAAAGAGGTCATGAAAGAAGAATCATCACCTATACTGACCGCATGCAACGACAAGCAACTGATTACCCCTATACAGCTAACGAAGAATCAAGACAAGCTTCAAGTAACGATGTCCGACCATTCGATAGTAGAATTGGCATATACAGAAACCCCTCATTGCATCACTTTAGAAGCTCATGAACTGCCTTCACATTATGAGGCCATCATCTTCGGCCCTATCAGTATACAAATACATGAACAAGTGGGCGACATCGTAGGAGTAGTACAAGGAAACGGAATAGCCATGGGCATGCAAAGTATGAACACCAAGACCACAGCCGGAGTGCCCGAAGAATATGCCGAACAAGTGCAGACATACTTCAAGATAAAAGGAAAAGAAACCGAATTGTCGGTAGGAACCATCCCTATACATCGACTGGCAGCCGTAGACCTAACAGATGGAGCTGCCTTCCAACTATTCTGCCGAAACCGTTCACAAGCCGAACAACGAACGATCTTCCAATTAAAGGACATGCAGATTGAACCGGTGAAAGGAGAAAATGCACACATCAAAGGGGCAAAAATCGCCATCTGGGGAGCTTCACAAAGTGAAGCCTTGACAAGAATAGCTGCCATTGAACAAGAACAAGGATTACCACACCCTTTATTTGATGGTGAATGGGGAAAAACAAGCCGGGCAGCCATGAAATCATACCTTATCTCAAATTTCGGAGAAAAGGATTTTGACTTCATACTGGACAAAGCAGAAAAAGCCGGATTCAAATACATCTATCATTCCGATCCTTTTGAAGAATGGGGGCACTTCCGATGGAGCAAAAAATTTGTAGAAGGAGGAGATGAAAAAGTTGCAGCACTAGTGAAAAAAGCTGCTCAAAGAGGTATCGCCATGGGAATTCATACACTGACCAACTTCACCACGACCAACGATGCCTACGTAACCCCTATACCCTCTACCCACTTGCTGAAACAAGGAGCATTGCAACTCACATCCGGCATTGATGACAAACAAACGGAAATACGTATCCAGAAATCAAACTATTTCGAATTACCCATGACGCTGAATGGCCTGATGATAGACCAAGAATTGATTACCTATGGAGAAGTAAAGCAGGAAGGTGAAACAATGCTGCTGACAGGATGTACCCGAGGAGCATTTGGCACCACAGCAGCGACACATACTAAAGAAACTCCACTATATAAACTATGGGACTATCCATACAAGACATTCTTCCCCAACCTGGAACTACAAGATGCGTATGCTGACCGACTGATTGAAATCTTCAATAAAACAGGATTGAAACAAATATCATTCGATGGATTGGAAGGATGCATGTATACCGGACATGAAGATTATTCGACCTCGCACTTCGTGAAACGATTTTACCAAGGTGTAAAACATAATGTATTAAACGACGCAAGCAGACTTAACCATTTTAACTGGCATATTCACACCCGTATGAATTGGGGAGAGCCATGGGGAGAAGCCATGCGAACCGGACAAGTGGAAAACCGTATCAAGAATCAGAAATTCTTCCAACGAAATTTGTTCCCTCGGATGTTGGGTTGGTTCTTGATTCGTTTGGCCGACCGCAAGTTTGAAGCCACTACGCTGGAAGACCTGGAATGGGCCTTGTCTGAATCGGCCGGATTCGATGCCGGATATGCCATGAGCATCAATGTGCGAACATTGAAAAACCATGGACAAATAGACCAACTGCTAACAGCTATCAAGCATTGGGATATGCTCCGTGAAAAACAATGTTTCACACCCGAACAAATGGAGGAATTGAAAAAGGTAGAAACAGAATGGCACTTGGAAAAAAAGAATGAAAAAGAATTCTTACTCTATCCGTTGAACATTACGAAGTATTTCCATTGTGCCTTATCGGAAATGCAACCGGGACAAACAGGTGGCTCAGATTGGGTAGTAAACACATCGTATGGTGGGAAATATGCTTTCCGCCTGAAAGTGGAAGGAGATGGAGCTATTGAAAATCCGAAAATCCAAACCACCAAAGGGACAATCGTATTCCCTTGTACACTGGAAACCGACCAATATTTACTTTACACCTACGAAGGGAAAGCGACTGTTACGGACAAGAATTATCGGGTAATTACAGACGTTACTCCCCAAGGAGTGGCCGAAATGCCAACCGGAGATTCGCATGTAATTTTCTCATGCGAACCGATAGACGATACAACCCCTGACATACAAGTACGGTTTATCACTCGAGGAAAACCACAAACGATTGTATTGAAATAATAACAAACATGAATCAAACTTACCTTGCCTCCAAACCCCGTTACGAAATTTTGGACGGGCTTCGTGGAGTTGCTGCCATCATGGTGGTGCTGTTCCACATGTTCGAATGTTATTCACCCGGAGTGACCGAACAAATTATCAACCACGGCTATTTATCTGTAGACTTCTTCTTTGCCCTATCGGGATTTGTCGTGGCCTATGCTTACGATGACCGATGGAACAAAATGAGCCTCGGCAGTTTTTTTAAACGACGCTTCATCCGTCTGCACCCCATGGCTATCTTCGGGACCTTGCTTTGTGCTTGTTTCTTTTACTTGAATGCCGGACCTAGCTATTCATTAATCGAAGAAACCCCATGGCAAATATTTCTGCTCATTCTATTATGGTGCTTTACCTTGATACCCGTACCTCCTGCATTGGATATCCGAGGATGGGGATGTACCAATCCCATCAACGACCCTACTTGGACATTACAACTGGAATACATTGCCAACATCATTTATGCTTTGGTACTGAGACGCCTTTCCAAAATGACACTAGCTATCTGTTGCCTCATAGCTGCTTTCTTTACCGTGACACTGACTATGAACATTGATTTGTTCGGATTTTTGGCTACCCGATCAGAAACTGCTTATACCGTTATTGGCGGATGGACACTCACTGCTCCACAAATATTTATCGGATTCGTGAGATTGGCATGTCCCTTCTTGATGGGAATGATGGTTGCCCGCATTGGACGATTCATTAAAATAAACAATGGCTTTATCTGGTGTTCTTTGCTGATTGTTGTCATGACTGCCTTGCCTCGCATTGGTGGAACCACCCATATGTGGATGAACGGGCTGTACGAAACGGTGGTGATATTGTTGTTATTCCCTCTAATTTTAGTTATAGGTGCAGGCAGTGAAATCAAGCATAAGGGTTTGCAGAAATTGTGCATTTTCTTGGGGGAAATATCCTATCCTTTGTACATCACACACTTTGCGTTTGTGTATATGCTTTGGAATTTCAAGGACCATCATCCCAATACACCGACCAGCACAGTAGTATGTTTATGCATCGGGTTGTTCATTGCTGCTATTTGGACAGCATACTCTGCCTTGAAATTATATGATATTCCAATAAGGGAATGGCTAAAAAAACGATGGTTCAAATAATAAAAAATCGGGCATGGATTCATGCCCGATTTTTTTATTAAAGGTTTGATTCAAACGAATAACAGCCCGAGACGACTTCGTGCGGTTGATAACCATCTTTTGATGGCATCCAAACAGTAGCTTTAGTACCCACCGGAATGGTACAATCCAACTTGAATTGATCATCCTTTTGTTCCCACTTGATAGCTATTTCACCATAAGTCGTTTCGTGTGTATATTCTACCCATTCCAAGTCTTTAGGAACAACCGGACGAATATCGAACGTCTTAAAACCTGCTTCTTTACAACGAAGACCAGCCAAATCACGGTAATACCAACCCAAACCACCACCAAACATCGGGTGATTGCGAGAATCGCGACCGTCCCAATTTTCCCAAGTAGTAGTGGCTCCTTGCTCAATCCACCAACCATAACTTGGGAAATCACGCTGGTTCATAATGGTATATGCCAAATCAGTCAAGCCATTGTCACTAAGCACTTCAAACAAATAACGCGTTCCGATGATACCTGTGTCCAAATGGTCATTCACTTCGGCAATATTTGCTTTAAGAGCAGCAACCACCTTCTCACGCCGATCGGCCGGCACACCCATTTGCAAAGCAAGTACATTGCTACCATGCTTTCCATAAGAACCGGTTTCTTCATCATAAAATGCCTGATGGAATGCCCGATAAGCATTGTCGCGAATGTTCTTGAATTCTGAAGCATCTTGACCAAGCACTTCGGCCACTTTCACCACGATATCGGCACTATTCCAAAGCAAGAAAGTATGAACCAAATCGGCTTGAGGAAGCTGGCGAGGAGGCAACCAGTCACCCAAATTCTTCCAACTTTGAGGATCTTGTGAAATCATGACACCTGTTTCCGGATTCACCCACTTCAGCATCCAACGGACATGTCGTTGCATGGCATTGAAATTTTGTTCGAGCATCCGAACATCGCCATAATGACGATAGAATTCCCACGGCATGATTTCGATGGCTGCCCCCCAACCAATACCACCTCCACAACCAGGTTGCCAAGGGGCAGAGTTAGGTACATAACCATCAGCCGTTTGTGCTCCGCGTATATCGCGAATCCATTTGTTATAGAATGTCTGAGCCTTGTAATTGTACATCACAGTAGCACAAGCTATTTGTCCGTCGCCGGTATAAGGAGAACGCTCGCGATGCGGACAGTCACTAGCAATAGCACCGTGCATATTGTCAAGCTGACTTTGTTGCCAAATTTGATTGATTTGGTTAAACAAATCGTTGGAAGTACGGAACGTACCGGCTTCCTCTACATCGCTACATACCAAATGAGCTTCGATTTGTTCTGAAGTCAGATTGTCGAGTCCATGAATCTCCACTTCCGAGAAAACAAACCAAGTGAAACGTGCATGATAAGATTCATTACCCGAACCTTTAGCTATATAAGTATTCGCACCATTACCTGATTCGCTAATATATTTAATCTCAATCTTTTGACCTTCTTTCGCCTGGATATTTTTCAGTGCTACCCATCCTGAAACTTCTACCGGGAATTTAACCTTGAACGAGCCATTCTCTTGTTTCTTTATGCTGACCGGATGATAGCGTTCTGTGATTCGGTCGGCAGGACCATTTTGAGGAATCAACTTACCACACGGAGCAGGTTTCAAGGCTACTGACGCCCATTGAGAATCATCGTAACCAGCTGTAGCCCATCCTTCATGCTCTAACCGTGCATCGTAATGTTCACCCAAGAATATCTGATCACTAACAATGGCACTACGTTCTATCTTCCAACTATCATCGGAAGCTATCACATCTGTCGTTCCATCTGCATAGGTTACTTCAATCTGTCCCATAAAACGAGGTGTACCATAACCCATCGGTGGCCAATGCTCAATCATGTCATAAAACCCATTACCCAAAATCACCCCAAATACATTTTCACCTTGAGTAACTACCTCCGTCAAATCATACGTAAGATACATGACCAAATATTCCTCAAACGGGTCTTCCACCACAATGTTACGGGTTCCCAATTTCGGACGCACATCGTAATTGGTTTGATTCGGCGAAAGATAATCTTCTCCAATACGTTGTCCGTTGATATAGAGTTCGAAGTATCCAAGTCCGGTGCCATAAAATCGTGCCTGCTTTATCGGCTTATCCAATGAGAAAGACTTTCGTAAAAGCGGAGCCGGAAGTGCCCGTTTACTATTATCTTCTATCCGATACTGAGTTTCACCCGAAGAAGACATTGTATCATAAGATTCGACTCCTTGCCAAGGAGCACCAATCCATCGTCCTTTCCATTCATCGGCTGAAAGCAAACCTACATGCCAAGAAGCCGGAGAACTCCACGAAGACTCATTTCCTTGTTCGTCCCAAACCTTCACTTGCCAATAATAAGTGGTACGTGACTGCAAAGGAGCACCTTCATATTCAATAAAAGCTGATTCCTCTGAAAGGACTTTTCCAGAATCCCAAACCGGATTACTGAAATCATCCGAACAAAGAGCAACTCTGATTTGATAAGCAGATTGAGCTGCTCCAGAAACTTGTTTTACATTCCTATTTATCCAGGACAAACGTGGATTCTGAATATCAATGAAAGCATTAGCCTCATATTCACAAGTAAGCTGCATGGGTTGGATATTTGATTCAGTACATGAACACATTATCATTAAGCCTATAGTCCAAATCAGGCCCCACACATAAGTTTTTAGTTTTCCTATTAGCACCATTCTTATTTATTCAAATACGTGAGACATAGATTGTCCATTCCATACTTGCGGAATATCCAAGTCAAAAATTTCAGCAATCGTATGAGCCGTATCATACTGCATCATTGCTTCTGCAAACTCACCACATTTCTTCACGTTCTTTCCTGCAATGATGAAAGGAGTGTTCATCTCCATGTTGGTACGTCCACCATGACCTGTCTTAAAGCCACCATGATCGGAAGTAATGATGAAGATGCTATTATCGTATATTCCTGCTTCTTTCACTGCTGCAATAATTTCACCTAAACAAGCATCCAACTCTTCCATTCTTTGATAGTAAGCCGGTGTGTCATGTCCAGCTGAATGGCCAACATGGTCAGGATCATCGTAAATGATAGCCATCAGATTAGGTTTATGCTCCTTAATGTAAGCAATGGAGTTGGCCGCAATCTTAGCCGGATCTTCCTGTACGCAATAATCAAAAGATTTATAGTCAACCAACGGTTTGATACCCCCCCATTCGTAAACACCACCAATCACTGCTTCAGGAAATTGCTTGCGAAGCAAATAGAAAACCGTAGGAAAAGTACCGTTTTCTGTTAGATAAATAGGTTCTACATCGGGACCATCGCCATTGTTCGACCATCCATGAAATTCTGTAGGTGCACCGGCAAACATCGATGCCCAATTAGGCGAACTATCAGACGGAAGCACTGTACGTTTTTTAAAGGTATAAGCTCCATTGGCCATCAATGCACGAGTGTTTGGCATCTGTACTGAATCCATGCAATACGATCCCCAACCGTCGAAAGCCACCAAAAAAACATGCTCGGCTTTCCATTCCTTTACCTCTTGCTCTTGTTGAGGAGTACAAGATGCAATTAACATCATCATAATAATTAAGAGAAAATTTCTTTTCATAAGAATGTATTTAATAAATTTATAGATAGTCTTTATCGCAAAATTAAAGAAAATATCTGTTTTTTTCGTAAGTTTGTAAAGGATAAAATAAATAGAGTATGAAAAGAAGAGAATTCCTTCGTTTAAGCAGTGGATTATTATTACTAACACAATTTCCCTTAAAACTGAATGCCAATGCTAAAAATCTTTCTGCACAAAACATCGAACTGAAAGATATTAGACGCATTACCATTTCAGTTGGTGCTACCAAACCATTCTCGGCCCTGCATGTTTCGGATACACACTTTACTAGAGTAGATCATAGAGACAATAAACGGAAAAAGAAACTGGCACAAAATAGAGCTAAAAGCTTCCCTAAAGCTGAAGCTTATTTTGATGCTACCTTACAATATGCACAAAGAAAGGGACTACTTTTGCTACATACTGGTGACCTCATCGACTTTGTAAGTGCAGCCAATCTGGACTACGTAGCTGAAAAATTAGGTACAGACCATTGGATTACTGCTGCTGGAAACCACGAATATTCACAATATGTGGGAGAAGCACGTGAAGATGCTAACTACAAGGCTCAATCATATCAGAAAGTACAGGCCTCTTTCCCTAACGATTTGACCTTCGCTTCTTGTATCATAAACGGGGTAAACTTTGTGGCTGTTGATGATGTATATTACAATTTTACTTCACAACAACAGCAACTTATGGAGAAAGAAATAGAAAAGGGACTTCCTATCGTCATGCTCTGCCATGTACCGATATATACGCCAGAACATGCCAAAGAACAATTGGCAAACAATAACGGCAGATGTGCTTATATGACTGGGGCTCCATTGGAACTGACTGAGAAATATCAGTGTGATCCTTCCCTACCGGAAGAAGAACAATGGCGTAATCGAAGTGTACAACAACGGGCAGACCAACCAACGCTGGAATTCATTGCTTGGCTCAAAAAACAACCTTTGTTAAAGGCGATTCTTTGCGGACATGCACATGAATTCTATCAAGAACGTTTCTCGCCTACAGCTATCCAATATACAGTAGCTGCCAATTATGACGGAGCTGCTTATGAAATTGATTTCGTATAAACATACAGAAAAAGGTGGATGTACATAATACACATCCACCTTTTCTATATCTCATTAACGGAATACGTTTCGATTAGGTTTGCTACTCATTACAAAATGAAGCTTCACGCCTTCACGAACATCTTCATAATTCAAGAACGGAGACTTATGACGCTTTCCGTTTACATAAAGTGCTTTAACATAGACATTCTTCGGTGACCAGTTTTCGGTAGTTACCTCAATTCTCTTTCCATTACTCATTGTAGTAGTTACCGCTTCTACGCATGGAGAACCGATGCTGTACTTGTTACTACTTGGTGCTACCGGATAGAAGCCCATGCAATTGAAGATGTGCCAAGCCGACATCTGGCCACAATCGTCATTACCGCTCAAAGAACCCGGCTCGTTGCCATAGAAACTATCGGCAATGATACGTACCCATTTCTGGCACTTCCATGGTTCGCCGAACCAATTATATAGGTAAGCTACATGATGACATGGCTCGTTACCATGCCAATAAGCACCGATACGACCTTGAATGTCGTGTGCTCCCGGAATGTCCTTATCCATTTCGGTAGTGAACATATCGTCGAGACGCTTCAACAACAAGTCGCGTCCGGCCATTTCCATATAACCTTCAAAATCGTGTGGAACAGTCCAAGTGTATTGCATGGTGAAGCCTTCGGTAATATCGCCCCAGCCATGTACGGAACCCGGTCCTTGATAAGCAATCGGACTAAATGGAGTACGCCAATTTCCTTTCGAATCGCGACCACGCATGTATTTGGTTTCAGGATCCACCAAATTCTGATAATGCTTGGAACGCTTCATGAAATATTCATAGTCTTCGGTCTTACCCAATACCTTAGCAGCCTGAGCGATACAATAGTCATCGTACGCATATTCCAATGTCTTCGAAACCGACTCTGCTTCCTTGTCGAAAGGAACATAGCCCAATTCACGATATTCAGGCAAACAATCGTAATGCGGATTCATGGCTGTAGTCTTCATGGCTTCGTAAGCACGTTCGTAATCGAATCCCTTTACACCCTTTACAATCATATCGGCCAATACCGAACATGAGTGATAGCCAATCATACACCAAGTTTCATTCCCATAGAACGACCAGAATGGAAGCATGTGTTCAACGCTCTTGTCGTAATGAGCCAACATCGAATTGGCGATATCAGCCTGTAACGGTTGGTTCACCAAATTCAACAACGGATGGAAAGCACGGTAAGTGTCCCACAAAGAAAAAGTAGTATAGTTGGTAAAGCCATTGGCCTTTTCAATGTTCTTGTCCAAACCACGATAGCTTCCGTCTGAATCTTGGAAAATAAACGGATGAAGTGCTGTGTGATAAACACTGGTGTAGAATGTTTGCTTTGTCTTCAAATCACCCTTCATCTGATATTTCCCTAATTCTTTTTCCCAAAGTTGGTCGGCATTCTTGCGAACATCTTCAAAGGTCAATCCGTCCAATTCCTTCATATTTTCCAAAGCTCCGGCTGTGCTGACACCCGAAATGGCTGTCTTAACATATATTTCCTGTCCTTCAGTAGATTTGAAGCGAAGACAAGCCATCAGGTTTGCTCCCCATGCTTCCATGTGACTACGGAAACGACTAGTGTTATATATAACCGGCTTACCATCTTGAAGAATATTAAAGCCATCCAACTTACAAGAGAAAGTTGCAGCAAAATAAACATGACGTTCAGGTCCCCAACCCTTCACCAACTTATAACCTACAATGGTGGAGTCATTGATTTGACGAAGATTGGCCCAAGGGCATTTCTGCCACAAGGTATGATTCATGTCAATCATCAAAAACGCCTTCTCGGATTTTGGATACGTGAAGCGAAACATACCACTTCGCAAAGCCGAAGTCATTTCGGCCTTTACTCCATAATCGGTGAGTTCTACTCCGTAATAACCCGGTGAAGCCCATTCCTTATCATGAGAATAACGTGAGCGATAACCTTCATCCGGATTTTCATGTGTTCCCGGAACGGTCTTGATTTCACCTGTACCCGGAATAAACAAAAAATCTCCCAAATCAGGAATACCGGTTCCACTTAAGTGAGTCAAACTGAAACCCAATAATGTAGGATGAGAATATTTATAACCGGCAGCTGCATCATAAAAATCAGAATCCGTATCGGGGCTAATCTGGATACCACCAAATGGAATTTGTGCTCCTGGGTATACATTGCCATAACCATCTGTACCTACAAACGGGTTCACATACTGGGTCAAACGTTCTTGTGCCAGGGCATTCAACACTAGCACACAAGCTAACATACTAAAAATTTTTCTCATTTGGATTCTCCTTCCTTGATATCACCCATGGCCAGTTGATATTCTTTCCACAAGTCGTCAATATTATATTCTTTACCTAACACATGTTTGATAGCACCATCGAACGACCAAGGCACCACTTCGAGTGTACTACGATTAAACTTACGCAAGAAGTCAGGATCCTTATTATCGCGTAACCAAACAAAGAAATATCCGGCACGACGATAACCATCCATGTAGTTTCCACCCTTAGGGCGATCGGCTTCACCATGGAAACCACCATTCGCTACACGTACAGCATCGGCCATTCCTTCAATAAAGGCCCAGAATACCTTGCTGTTTCCGTAATTGCCAATGCCTTGGGGTTCTAACTGATAAGCATGTGTCAATTCATGTAACAACACTCCTCTGGTTTCAAAATCAACTTTGGCTGTATCATTACCGGCAAACGATTTCGCTACATGACAAGTACTATAAAAGATGCCGATTTCACCATTTCCGCCCCCTTTAGCTGAGATACCTTCCGAATCCTCCAAAGTATAATGAAGATTGTTTACCGGCACGATACTATCTTCAGGACTGAAATAGAGTGTATTCAATACCACATGAGCCTGTTCGGTGATATAAGCCTTTGGATCGGCAATGATACTATGATAGATTCGAGAACCTTCACTTTCCGGTGCTTTGTCTTCAAAAAGGATGTTTCCCACAAAATAATCTTTCCAAGCATCAAGAGCTGTGTTTGCCTGTGCAACTTCTTTTGAAGCTTGAGAAGTACATGCTGACATAATAGCCAGCATGCACATTGATAATAATAAATTTTTTTTCATCACGGTTTATTCGCCATCGGTTAATGAATATGGCTTGTCTGCCTTAGCCAAACCACGTTTCTTGTTAGGTGTAGAACTCATGACAAATTCCAAAGTACCACCATTCATCAAATCGCTATGAGTAATGTAAGTCTTTGTATATGGCTTTCCATTCAAACGTACAGCCTTTACATAACGCTTCTTATCGCTTGCACCCGGAGCCTTGATTTCCATCGTCTTTCCATTAGGCAAAGACATCTTCAGATAAGGCAAGTATGGTGCTCCCAATACATATTGATCGGTACCCGGACAAACAGGGTAGAAGCCCATAGCAGTAAAGAGATACCATGCCGACATCTGACCACAGTCATCATTACCACCCAAACCACGGATATGATTCTTGTACATCTTGTTCATTACTTCACGTACCCAATATTGGGTTTTCCATGGTTGTGAAGTCCATGCATATAAATAAGGAATGTGGTGAGAAGGTTCGTTACCATGAACATACCCCCCAATCAAACAATCAGCTGTAATGTCTTCGTTAGCTTCATAGTACTTTTCAGGAAGATGCATTTCGAACAATTCGTCCAACTTACGCAAGAAATCCTTTTCACCACCCATTTGGTTAATCAAACCAAATACATCGTGTGGTACATGGAAAGAGAAGTTCCAGGAATTACCTTCAATGAAACCTTCGCCATGAGTTTGAAGAACATCAAATTCTTTCTTGAAGCTACCATCCTTATAACGAGGACGAGCAAAACCTAATTCCTTATCAAAGAGACGACGATAATTCAAAGCACGTTCCTTATATTGCTTAGCTACTTCTTCGTTACCGGCATTCAAAGCTGTCTTATAGATAGTCCAGTCGTCATAGCAATATTCCAAAGTTGTTGATGCAGCCGTACCATTTACTTCCAAAGGAACATAACCCAACTTCACATAATCACCTACACCTTCAAAATAACCTACATTCGAAGTCGTTACCATCGCCTTCAAAGCCTCGTTCTTATCAATATTAGCACCCTTGGTAATGGCATCTGCTAATACAGAAGTTGCATGATAACCACTCATACACCAGTTATCGTTCGCCATGTGACTCCATACCGGCAATAAACCGTGTACACTCTGTTGCTGATGACGAATCATAGACATCACCATGTCACGAGCCTCAGCAGGCTTCATCAACATCAAGAACGGATGCTCTGCACGATAAGTATCCCATAAAGAGAAAATGGTATAGTTATTGAAACCTTTGGCTTGATGAATGTTGTGATCCAATCCGCGATATTTTCCATCCACATCCATGTAAACCGAAGGGTTAATCATGGTATGATAATATGAAGTATAGAACATGGCCTTTTGATCTTCCGTACCTTCTATTTCGATCGAAACCAATTGCTTGTTCCAACTATCGGATGCTTCGCGTACAATGGTATCGAAATCTTTCGAAGCAGCCTCAGCCATCAAGTTTTTCACCGCACCTTCTGTGCTTGTTGCAGACAAAGCAACCTTGACAACTACTTCCGGATTCTTTTCCGTATCAAACTCGAAATAAGAAACCACCTTACGTCCTGCCATTTCCGGGAAATTGTTGTTTACCGGGAACTTTCTCCACCATCCGTTGTACAAAATGCGTTGATGATCCTTATAACCATAGTTCTTGATAGGTTGTGAGAAAGAAATCGCAAAATAAGTATAGTTAGTACGTGCCCAACCATTAGTAATGCGATAACCAGTCAACAATGTATCATTTTCAACACGAAGGAATGCCCACAAAGTCTTACCATCGTAGTTGTAAATACCATGATTCAAGTCCAAAACGATACGACCATCACCATCCTTAGGGAAAGTATACTTGTGTACACCTACACGTGGGGTAGCTGTCAACTGTGCCTTTACTTTGTAGTCGTCCAACTGTACTTCATAGTAACCAGGAACAGCCTTTTCTGTTTCGTGTGAGAAACGAGAACGATAACCTGCATCCGGATTGTCTGAAGTACCCGGATTAAGCTTCAAAGGACCAGTAGTAGGCATCACCAAAATATCCCCCAAATCCGAGTGACCTGTACCACTAAAGTGAGTGTGGCTAAAACCTACAATAGTCTTGTCATGATACTGATAACCAGCACAGTATTCATAAGTTCTTTTTTGATAAGTACCATTCACATTATGAGGAATGGTATCCGTATCCGGACTTAACTGAACAATACCGAAAGGTACACAAGCACCAGGGAATGTATGTCCCATACCGTCGGTACCAATCATCGGATTTACATACTGTACTTGTGCAATAGTAGTTGCCGACAAGGCAGCAACTACTAGAAATGATTTAAATCTTTTATTCATATTTTCTTTTTATAATTATTCTGCTGAGTTAGAGAATGAATATGGGAAGTCACTATCTTTTGTACCTCTTGCTGTAGTTGGTTGATTACCCATATCGAATACAAGCTTAGCACCCTTCAGCAATTCAAAGTGATCCAAATAATTCTTTGTATAGTTCTTTCCGTTGTAAGTCATCTTATTGATATAACGATTATCATCGCTATTCTTAGGAGCAGTAATTTCAATCTTTTTGCCATTTTCCAAAGTCAAAGTAGCCTTCTGGAAATAAGGAGCACCCAATACATATTGATTGCTACCCGGGCAAACAGGATAGAAACCTAATGCGGTGAACACATACCATGCAGAAGTCTGACCGTTGTCTTCGTCACCACAATAACCATCCGGAGTCGGCATGTACAAACGATTCATCACTTCACGCAACCAATACTGAGCCTTCCATGGCTGACCTGCATAATTATATAGGTAAATCATATGTTGAACTGGTTGGTTTCCGTGAGCATAGTTACCCATGTTCATAATTTCCATTTCGCGAATTTCATGAATCACTCGCTTGTAATAACTTTCATCGTATACAGGAGGCAAAGAAAATACAGAATCCATCATGCTAACAAATGTTTCCTTACCGCCCATCAAATCAATCAAACCTTGTACATCGTGGAATACTGACCAAGTGTAATGCCAACTGTTACCTTCAGTAAAGGCATCTCCCCATTTAAACGGATTGAATGGAGTTTGGAACTTACCATCCTTATTTCTACCACGCATCAATTTTGTTTCAGCATCAAATACATTGCGGAAGTTTTGGCTTCTCTTTTTGTAAAGTTCCAATTCTTCTGCCGGACGACCCAACTTCTTACCCATTTGGTAAATACACCAGTCATCGTATGCATATTCCAAGGTACGAGCTACATTTTCATTAATCTTCACATCATAAGGAATATATCCCAATTCATTATAATATTGATAACCCAAACGTCCTGTAGATTTGATAACTGGGTGATTGCTATTCGCACCAACCAACAAACCTTCGTACATCTTTTCCGCATCAGCCTTAGTAACGTTCTTTAAAAATGCATCTGCTACTACTGAAGCCGAATTGTTACCCACCATACAGTTACGATGCCCTGGTGAAGCCCATTCCGGATAGAAACCACTTTCCAAATAAGCATTCAACAAACCTTCCTGCATTTTTTCGCCCATAGAAGGATAAACCAAATTTACAAACGGGAAGAGACAACGGAATGTATCCCAAAAACCAGTATCTGTAAACATATAACCCGGAAGCACTTTACCATTATACGGGCTACGATGCACCGGCTTACCGTTTTCATCATATTCAAACAATGAACGTGGGAAAAGAACCGAACGATAATAACAAGAATAGAATGTACGCATTCTTTCTGTATCATCACTTTCTATAGTGATTCTACCCAAAACATCGTTCCAAGTATCACGACCAGCCTGCTTTACTTGATCAAAAGTCTTGTCACCGATTTCTTTCATGTTGCGTTCAGCTTGTTCCCAACTGATGAACGAAGAAGATACACGAGCATGTACTTGTTCTCCTCTCTTGGTTGCAAAACCAATGGCTGCACCACTATGCTCAGACTTCAATTCAGACAATCCATCTATGATGGTACCACCAGCCCATATTTTGTTGTAAGTAAAAGGCTTGTCAAATTCCACAATGAAATAGTTTACAAAGCCTTCCGGTATACCACCACCATGACGATCGGGATATCCTCCACTACTATTACGAGTTGTATAACCTATAACCTTGTTTTCTTCAGGGATAATCTTTACATACGAACCATGGTCAAAAGCATCAATTACAACAAATGCTTCGTCTGTTTCAGGGAAAGTGAAACGGAAATAAGCACATCGCTCTGTCGGAGTGATTTCAGTAGTCAAATCATATTCAGACAAATAAACGCTGTAATAATATGGAGTTGATTTTTCTGCTTTATGAGAGAACCAGGAAGCACGATCATTTTCATTGATTTTCAAACCATTCGCCATTGGCATGATAGAGAACTGACCGTAGTCATTAATCCAAGGACTAGGCTGATGAGTCTGCTTAAAACCTCGAATTTTATCCGAAGCATACGTGTAAATCCATCCATGTCCCATAGTTCCTGTTTGAGGTACCCAAAAATTCATACCCCAAGGCAAAGCAATAGCCGGATAAGTGTTACCATTGGAAAGGGCTACCTTTGAATCAGTACCCATCAACGGATTCACATAATCCACCGGTGTCTTAGTCTGCTGAGCAAACGCAGAAGCAACTCCAAATAAAAGAGTCAACACACAAAGTAAAGATTTCTTTTTCATTCTGATTATTGTTTAAGGTAAAATGCAAAGATTAAGATTGTTTTACAAAGATAGGACAAAAAAAGGATATCTAAAAATACTTTACTACAGAATCCTTTACTCATGCATTATTTTATGCAAAAAACGATTATATTTATAATATTTTGTATTTTTGTAGTTTATGGAAAGAACCTTAACCTTAAGAAAACATACTTATGAGAAAACTACCCTCACTCCTAATAGCATTTCTTATGCTATATTCTTTTTCTGCTTGTAATCAGGCAGAAGAAAAAACTTTTAATGACGAACCCTTGGCACAATGGATAGACCCGATGATTGGTACAGCGGGTCATGCACATACTTATCCTGGGCCGACTTTGCCTCATGGAATGGTTCAATTAAGTCCCGACAATGGACCTGATGGATTCGCATGGGATTGGTGCGGAGGTTATCATGCTTCAGACAGCACCATCAAAGGTTTTTCGCATACACACATTAGCGGAACAGGGGTACAAGACCTTTGTGACATTCTGTTGATGCCTGCTACTGGAACCATTCAATTCACTCCTGGAACATCTGATAAACCCGAAGAAGGATATCGTTCAAAATTTGATCCCAAAAACGAAAAGGCAGAAGCCAATTACTATTCTGTCTATCTGGATGAACCAAAAGTAAAAGCAGAGCTAACCACTACATTGCGTTGTGGTATCCACCGTTATCAGTTTGATGAACCGAAAGACCAACACATCATTCTAGACCTGAACCATGGCAACAATAGTAAGGCTTACGAAGCTACCTTCCAAGTAGTGAACGAAAAGACCATCCAAGGTGTCAGACGTGTAAACGGATGGGCTAAGGATCGCTCTATTTTCTATTATGCAGAATTTTCTGAACCATTCTCAGACATTACCGCTTCCATCGACGAAAAAGAAATAGACAAAATCCAATCGGGCGAAGGCAAAAAAATAATTCTTGCTGTTAACTTCCGCAAACCAGTTAAAGAAATCGTAGTGAAAGTAGGTATCTCCATGGTTAGCGAAGAAGGAGCTAAAAAGAACTTCTTGGCTGAAGCAAACGACAAGACATTCGAACAAATCCGTAAAGAAGGTTTTGATGTATGGAACAAGGAATTGACTAGAGTTAAAATCAATGCTTCGGAAAAAGACAAACGAGTTTTCTATACCTCTTTGTACCACGCTTTGGTTGTACCTAACATCTTCAATGATGTGGACGGCAATTTCAGAGGTATTGACAATCAAATACACAACTGCGGAGAAGATTCACATTATGCCCTCTTCTCTTTGTGGGATACATTCCGTGCAGCTCATCCACTTTATACAGTAATCGAGCCTGAACGCAACGAAGCCTTCGTACGTTCATTGATTGACAAATGGAAACGATTGGGACACTTACCTAAATGGGAATTACACAGCAACGACACCTTCTGCATGATTGGTTATCACGCAATCCCTGTCATTGCAGACGCCTATATGAAAGGCCAACGGAATTTCGATGTCAAGGAAGGTTTAAAAGCTATTGCCTTTACTTCGGAAGATGAATATTATGATGGCGTAGCCTTAATTAAAAAGTATGGTTATATACCGGCCGACATGGACACACGCACGGTAGCGAAGGCACTTGAATATGCTTACGACGATTGGTGTGTAGCACAGATGGCCAAAGAAATGGGTGAAAAGGACATTTACGAAAAGGCAATTGTCCGTGCACAATATTACAAATATTATTTCGACCCTACAGACAACTTTTTGAAAGGACGTTATTCAGATGGAAAATTCCATAGTGAAAACTTTGACCCTACAGCTGTATATCACCACGGAAAGGGTTATTATGTAGAAGGTAATGCTTGGCACTACGCATTCTTTGTTCCTCAAGATGTCAATACACACATTGATATGATAGGTGGAGATGAAGCCTATGTCAATAAAATTGATGAAATGTTTGAAGGCGAAAACTTGGGTGAACAGGCCGATGATGTAGTAGATGTCACCGGTTCTATCGGACAATATACCCATGGAAACGAACCTTCACATCAAGTCCCCTATTTGTACGCATATGCCGGACAGCCCTGGAAAACCCAAATGCGTGTTAAGCAAATTATCGACGAAATGTACGATGATTCACGAGAAGGGCTTTGCGGAAATGAAGACTGTGGTCAGATGTCTGCTTGGTACATCCTCAGCACCATGGGCTTCTACCAGGTTGCCCCAGCCTCGAATGTATATGTATTGGGAACACCTCGATTCTCGGATGTCAGCATTGCCTTGGCCAATGGAAAAACATTTGATATCAAGGCTGAAAATGTATCAGACAAAAACTTCTACGTAAAAGAAGTTTATTGGAACGGAGAACCTTATCATAAATCATACATCACAGCAGACATGTTGTCTAACGGAGGTACACTAAAAATGGTCATGAGTAATGAACCGAACAAAGCATTCGGAGCTGCTCCTGAAAACAGACCAGTTGCTAGAATTACAGACTTTGTCCGCACTACGGAAGAATTATTGAAATCGCCAGTTTCTTATCCTGAAAAATAAATGTAAACCTTAAAATATTATCATTATGCTTGTTTCTTATAAAACTATTCTAGAAAAGGCTTTTGAAGGTAATTATGCTGTAGGAGCTTTCAATTGCCTTAGCCTTGAAAACGTAATCGGTGTAATCAAAGCCGCCGAAAAATTAAATTCTCCAGTTATCTTGCAATTGGCAGAAGTACAGTTCCCATACTCACCAATGGAACTGATGGCACCCATGTTCCTGAAAGCAGCTCATGAAAGTAAAGTTCCTGTAGCTGTGCATCTTGACCACGGACAAAGCTTTGAAACTTGTGCCAAAGCCATTAAACTTGGTTTCAATAGTGTGATGTTTGATGGTGCATGCCTTCCTTACGAAGAAAATGTTCGTATCACATCTGATGTGGTTCGCATGGCTAAAGCAGTCGGTGTAGATGTAGAAGCCGAATTGGGTAAAGTAGGCGACACAGGCGATGGTGGAGAAGGTACTGGTGACGCTTCAACAGCCGACGTATTTACCGATGTAGAGGAATCTGCTTCTTTCATAGCCGAAACAGGTATCGATGCATTGGCCATTGCCATTGGTAATTTGCATGGTAATTATATTGCAACTCCCAAATTAAACATCCAACGTTTGAAGGAAATTCGCGAACGCAATAATTTACCTTTGGTACTGCACGGTGGTTCTGGCACTAGCGAAGAAGACTTCAAAGCATGTGCTCATAACGGTATTGCCAAGGTTAATGTAGCAACAGCCGTTCAGATGGCCATAACCAAAAAGATTCAAGAATACTTGGCTACAGCAACCAAGCCAAATTACATTGACATGAAATGGAAGATGATGGAAGCATCGGAAGAAGCTGCTGCATACCACATCGAATTGTTTGAAAGCGTAAACAAAGCATTTTAATTATCTTATACAATAATACCATGAGAAAAGGATTTGTTTCAGCCGGCAACTGGCTGGTTGACTTCGTAAAAATGATAGAAAAATATCCGGCTCCAGGTAATCTGGTAACCATCGAATCCATCGAAGTAGGATTAGGCGGATGTTCACATAACACATTGGTAGACCTAGCCAAGATGGAAACAGGCATACCTTTGTATGCAGGTGGATGTATCGGTGATGATGACAACGGAAAATATGTACTCCGCGAAATAGAAAAACATCACATCGACAGCAAATACATGGTTACCATTCCTGGCGAATATACTTCTTATACCGATGTAATGTCGGACAAGACAGCTTGTTCGCGTACTTTCTTCCATTATCGAGGTGCCAATGCTCATCTGGACATCTGCCACTTGGAAAAAATGGACACTGATGCACGTATTTTCCATTTAGGCTACCTGCTTTTATTGGACAAGCTGGATGCTGCCGATGAAGAATATGGTGTAAGAGCTGCCCGAGCATTGGATATGTTACAAAAGAAAGGTTATAAAACATCTGTTGATGTAGTATCGGAAGAAAGTGACCGTTTTGCCAAAATTATCCTTCCTTGCTTGCCTTACATCGATTATTTAATCATCAATGAAATAGAAGCTGCCAAATGTTCAGGCTTACCTATCCGCATGCCTGACGGTTCATTCGATATGGATAATTTGAAGAAGACAGCAGAGTATATCTTAAATAAAGGTGTAGGTTCGCAAGTAACCATCCACTTCCCGGAAGGAGGCTTCACTATCAAGAAGAATGGTGAACAAGCCTATGTTCCTTCTTTCAAAACCGAAGCAAAAGACATTGTATCAACAGTAGGAGCAGGCGATGCTTTCTGTGCAGGCATGCTTTATGCCATCCACGAAGAATACCCTATTGAAAAGGCACTCCATTTTGCCAACGCCAGTGCAAAATTCAATTTGGGCAATGCAACCAGCACAGGTGGTGCCCCTACTATCCAACAAATTCAAGAATTCTTAAACCAAAACATTTAAAAGAACCGTTATGAAAAGATCTGAAATCAATCAATACATTAAGCAAGCCATTGAATTTTTTGATAAAAACAACTTCAAGCTTCCTATATGGGCTACTGCAACTCCTGAAGAATGGGAAAAGATGGCAGCTACCGGCAATTACAATGAAATCATCGAGAACCAATTGGGTTGGGACATTACCGACTTCGCCAAGAACGATTTCTTGAAAGAAGGTTTAAGCTTGTTCACCGTTCGTAACGGTTCACAGAAACAAGGTGCTGGCGGTAAAACCTATTGCGAAAAAATTATGATTTCCTATGTTAACCAAGAAACTCCAATGCACTTCCATTGGAACAAGATGGAAGATATCATCAACCGTGCCGGAGGTACATTAGTTATCCAATTATGGAAAGCTGACAAGGAAGAAAACAAGACTGAAGAACCATTTACCGTACAAATTGATGGCGTAACTCATCACTTGACAGCTGGCGAAAAAGTACGCTTACAACCGGGTGAAAGTATCACGCTTGAACCGTACATCTACCATTGTTTCTGGGCAGAAAGCGAACCTTGTATGATTGGCGAAGTGTCTAAGGTCAACGATGACTCGGGTGACAATCGTTTCTATGCACCATTGGGTCGCTATCCAGAAATTATTGAAGATGAGCCTAAAGCTTATTTGTTGTGTAATGAATATCCCAAAAATTAACTCATTTTTATGATGAAACAATTATTTACTATCCTACTCACCCTAGGTTTGTTATGTGGATGCAATAACCAGCAGACAGAACAATCAAGCAAAGAGCCAGTAGACTATGTAAACAACCGAATTGGTAACATCAGCCATTTGCTTGTCCCCACATTCCCTACTTGCCATCAGCCTAACAGCATGATTCGTATGAACCCGGGACACAATGAATTTGTGACCGATCGTATGGAAGGGCTACCTCTGAACGTGCCTTCACACCGTCAAGGTTCGGTACTATTCATGATGCCATATTGTGGAGATGCAGCAGGTTTGAAATCTCGAATAAACTACCGATATGACCAAGAAAAAACTACTCCTTATAAATATTCAGTATTGTTCGACGATTATGGCGTGTTTGTAGAATTTGCTCCTGGTAAACAGGCTGCCATGTACTCTTTGACCTTCGAAGAAGACGGTGACCGCTTTATCCAACTCCGTGCCACTGGTAAGGGGGAAATCAAGGGCGAAGGAAATACACTTTCCGGATATGATGTTTACGTAAACAACCATACCAAGCATTATTTCTATGCAGAGTTTGACCAAACTCCTATTGCATTCTCTGAAAACGGAAATGGCACAGCAATCAACTATGCTCAATTCGACAAAAACGTTAAGAGAGTCAACATGCGTTATGGGGTGTCTTACATCAGTGTAGAACAAGCCAAGAAGAACCTCGAAAAGGAAATCAAAGATTATAATTTGGAAAATTTGGCTTTGACCGCACGCAATGAATGGAACAAAGCACTCGGCAAGATTGATGTTTCGGGTGGTACTGAAGATCAGAAAACAACATTCTATACAGCACTGTATCGTTCACACGAACGTATGATCAACATCTCAGAAGACGGAAAATACTTCAGTGGATTTGATGGTAAAGTACACGACGATGAAGGTGTTGACTTCTGGACAGACGACTGGATTTGGGACAATTATCATGCTCTTCATCCATTACAGATTATTCTTAACCCAGCTGATGAAGTAGAAAAGCTGACTTCTTACATCCGTATGTATGAACATTCGGGTTGGATGCCTACTTTCCCATGCGTATTTGGTGATGCTCATTGCATGAACGGAAATCATGCAGCAGCCATGTTTGCAGATGCATTGGCCAAAGGATTGGAATTCGATGTCAACAAGGCTTATGAAGGCATGCGTCATACTGTATTGAACGAAACCATGATTCCTTGGAGCCGAAGTCCTAAAACAGTTCTGGACGATTTCTATCATGAAAAAGGATGGTTCCCAGGGTTGTATCCAGGAGAAAAGGAAACTATTCCACAAGTAAGTGCTTTCGAACGTCGCCAATCAGTAGCCGTAACGCAAGCTGCATCGTATGATGACTGGTCGATTGCACAAATGGCCAAGCATCTAGGTAAGAAAGATGAATACAATTTCCACATCAAGCGTGCGTTCAATTACCGCCACTTGTTCAATAAGGAAACAGGATTCTTCCAACCGAAGGATAAAGATGGCAAGTTTATCGAACCGTTTGACCCAATCTTCTGTGATGGTATCGGTGCTCGTGCTTGGTTTGCTGAAAACAACGCATGGACATATATCTGGAATGTGCACCACAATATTGCAGACTTGATTGACTTGTTTGGAAGTAACCAAGCATTCATCGACAAATTAGATCAGTTGTTTGCTGAAGGCATCAAACGATCCAAGTGGCAATATTATGCAACTAATCCGGATGCAACCGGCAATGTAGGCCAATATGTAGCGGGTAACGAACCTAGCTTCCATATACCTTATTTATATAATTATGCCGGACAACCTTGGAAAGCCCAAAAGCGTATCCGCATGTTGATGGAAAGTTGGTTCCGCAATGACTTGATGGGTGTTTGTGGTGATGAAGACGGTGGCGGTATGTCGGCTTATTATGTATTCTCGGCTATGGGATTCTATCCGGTTACTGCTGGTTTGCCTTATTATGTAATAGGTAGTCCATTGTTTGACGAATCTTCCATTCATTTGGATAATGGCAAGACCTTTACTGTAATAGCCAAGAACAATTCGGAAGATAATAAATACATCCAGTCGGCTGAATTAAATGGACAACCATTCAACAAGACTTACTTCACACACGAAGATATTATGAATGGTGGTACATTGACCTTAATTATGGGTAACCGTCCGAACAAGCAATGGGGTGTAGGCAAAGACGCCATCCCTCCATCCGAAGGAACAGAAATCAAGTTAATGAACTGATAAAAATAAAAGAGGGTGTTTTTTTGACACCCTCTTTTATTTTTACCTGAATTCATTAATAATTGTTCTTCTTCACTTCGAAGTGAGCCTGTGGATGAATACATGCCGGACATACTTCAGGAGCTTCTGTTCCTACATGAATATAACCACAATTGCGGCATTGCCATATAGTTTCTTCTTCCTTCTTGAATACTGTACCGTTTTCGATATTATTTAATAAAGCCAAATATCTTTCTTCGTGACCTTTTTCTGCAATGGCAATATTTCGATACATGATAGCGATAGCTGGGAAACCTTCTTCATCGGCTACATCTGCGAAATGAGGATAGTCGGCTGTCCATTCTTCGTTTTCACCGGCAGCAGCTGCCTTCAAGTTTTCGGCCGTTGTACCGATAACACCTGCCGGATAAGAAGCTGTGATTTCTACCATTCCACCTTCCAACCATTTAAACATACGCTTAGCGTGTTCCTTTTCCTGATCAGCTGTTTCAGTAAAAATAGCTGCAATCTGTTCATATCCTTCTTTCTTTGCTGTGCTAGCAAAATAAGTATAACGCATTCTGGCTTGTGATTCACCTGCAAATGAAGTCAACAAGTTCTTTTCTGTTCTTGTACCTTTTATGCTCTTTTCCATAATTGTTAATGTTATTTGTTTAATGATTTGACAAAGATAAAAATATTCTTCTGAAAAAGAAATCTATTCTATATTTCAAAATATATTTTTTAGCTAATTTTGCACTCAGTTTAATCATAACATAAAGAAAAGCAAACAATGAAAGCTTTTGAATTCAAACCAAAGCTCCTTAGTACATTGAAGAATTACTCCAAGGAGAATTTCATGTCCGACCTCATGGCCGGTATCATCGTGGGTATTGTTGCCCTTCCTCTGGCCATTGCGTTTGGTATCGCTTCGGGTGTTTCGCCGGAAAAAGGTATCATCACAGCCATCGTGGCAGGTTTCATCATTTCTTTGTTGGGCGGAAGCAAGGTACAAATTGGCGGTCCTACGGGTGCGTTTATCGTCATCATCTATGGCATCATTCAGGATTATGGCATCGGTGGATTGACCATAGCCACTCTCTTGGCAGGTGTACTTCTTATTTTATTAGGAGTATTCAAGTTGGGTGCCGTCATTAAGTTTATTCCTTATCCTATCATCGTAGGGTTTACCAGTGGGATTGCCTTGACCATTTTCACCACTCAGATTGCTGACATCTTCGGCCTTCAGTTCAATGGCGAGAAGGTGCCGGGTGACTTCATCGGCAAATGGCTGCTCTATTTCAAGCACTTTGATACGGTGAACTGGTGGAATGCCATCGTTAGTTTTGCCAGTGTATTCATCATTGCCATCACTCCTAAGTTTTCAAAGAAAATCCCAGGATCACTGGTAGCCATTGTTTTGGTGACCATTGTGGTTTATTTGATGAAGATGTATGGTGGCATCACTTGCATCGACACCATTGGCGACCGTTTCACTATTCAGTCACAACTTCCGGATGCTGTAGTGCCTGAGCTTAACTGGGAAGCTATTAAGAATCTTTTCCCTGTGGCCATTACCATTGCTGTATTGGGTGCTATCGAATCTTTGCTCTCTGCAGCTGTAGCCGATGGTGTGATTGGCGATAAGCACGACTCAAACACCGAACTGATTGCCCAAGGTATAGCCAATGTAGTGACTCCTATCTTTGGTGGTATTCCTGCAACCGGTGCAATTGCCCGTACCATGACCAACATCAACAACGGGGGTAAGACTCCTATAGCGGGTATTATCCATGCTGCAGTATTGCTACTTATCCTCTTGCTCCTAATGCCATTGGCACAATACATTCCGATGGCTTGCTTGGCAGGTGTGCTGGTTATTGTATCGTACAACATGAGTGGCTGGCGAACTTTCAAGGCTTTGTTGAAAAATCCTAAGTCGGATGTAACTGTTTTGTTGATTACATTCTTCCTGACCGTTATCTTCGACTTGACCATTGCCATCGAATGGGGATTGGTCATTGCTTGTGTATTGTTCATGCGTCGTGTAATGGAAACAACCGAAATCTCTGTCATCAAGAACGAAATCGATCCAAACATGGAATCGGATTTGGAAGTTCACGAAGAACACCTCATCGTTCCGGAACATGTAGAAGTGTACGAAATCAATGGTCCTTATTTCTTTGGCATCGCAACAAAGTTCGAGGATTTGATGTCGCAATTACAAGACCATGAACGTCCGATTGTACGCATCGTGCGTATGCGTAAAGTTCCGTTCATCGACTCAACCGGTATTCACAACCTGACTAACTTGTGCGAAATGAGCCAGAAAGACAACATCCAGATTGTACTCTCTGGTGTCAACGAAAAAGTTCATAAGGTTCTTGAAAAATCAGGATTCTATGAATTGTTAGGTGAAGAAAACATTTGTCCTAACATCAACATTGCCCTGGAAAGAGCCAAGAGTATTGTTGAAAAATAAATTAAAAGGTGGGTGCGTAAAAAACACCCACCTTTTTTATGAATACTGATATAACTTCAAATCGAATTCCTTCACGATAACCAACAGATGGTCGAAGATGTCCGACTGGATTTGTTCGTACTCTTTCCAAACTTTGTCCGTCAAAAAGAAATACACCTCCACAGGAAGCCCAAACTGAGTGGGTTCTTTCAACTTAACTATCAAATCGAGTTCTTTGTTCACTTGAGGATGCGAGTCTAGATATCGTTCTATGTATGTCCGATAAAGACGGGCATTGGTGGGCATCAAACCATCGACGGGTCCTATATCCTTTAGCAGAGGTATTTCCTTACGGATACGACTCACCATTTCTGCCGAACAAAACTTCAAGGTATCCATATCCAGCATGATGCATTTGTCCACCCTCCGACCACCACTCTCCTGCATGCCCCGCCAATTCTTGAATGTGATGTTTACCAGTGTATAAGGAGGAACAGTAGAGATGGTGTTGTCCCAATTCTGAATTTTCACAGTGTTCAAAGTAATTTCCTTCACAATGCCATTGGCCGATCCATCAGATAACTGAATCCAGTCGCCTAAACGTACCATATCGTTGGCCGAGAGCTGAACACCTGCCACGAATCCCAGAATGCTATCCTTGAATACCAACATCAATACAGCTGCTGAGGCTCCTAATCCTGCAAATAAGGTAGTGGGAGATTTATTGATCAATACAGAAACCAAAATAATGCTACCTACAAAAAAGAGCAAAACCTGAAAGACCTGTACCAAGCCTTTCATGGGACGACTACGCTGCTTGTCCTTGGTATTGTAAACATCGAGTAATACCAACAACATTGCATTAAGAGCCAGCAATATACACCCAATGACATAAGCCACACACAAGCGGGCAGTGATGTCTTGCATCACTTTGCTTTCGAAAGTGGCCAACCAAGGCAACAGATAATAAACCAAGATACCCGGAAGGGCATACCAAAGGTAGTTGAATACTTTTCTTTTTATCAAAACATGAACCAACACGGGATGCATTTTCCATCGGTTGGTCATGAAGTCACTTAACCAATTCCTCTTGTTTGTCATCGTTTCTGTTTTTTTCAGAAACAAACAAAAGGAAAGGTTGTTTGATGCAATCAATAAGAAACCGAACAAGGAATGCCTGCCTGGCGTACTAACTCACCGATGCGGTCAAGTTCTTCGTGAGTGGCCTTCAACAAGTCGGGAGCCGGTGTTTCACGGTCGATGGTATAAATCATCACTTGCTTGGGAGCTATCTTCTTCACTACTTCCAACCAAGGCAACACATATACATCCGAAGTGTTGTCTACATCCTCTCCTTCGTAAGTACCTTTCATGAATAGTGTCTGTACAATGAGGTTTCCTTGGAAAGCTTTCATACACTCGATGACTTTCTGCACATCGTAATGACCCGTTGGCCTGTCTACCTTATTTATATAATCGGCGTGGATGGTATCGAGCTTCAGGATGTTGTTGTCCACCTTGTTCAATGCTTCAAACACTTCGGGCTTATGGATGAAAGTAGAGTTGCTCAGCACACTCACTTTGGCTTGGGGAAAATACTTGTCACGCAAGGCCAGTGTATCATCCATGATGGCTGCAAATTGAGGATGGGCAGTGGGTTCACCATTTCCGGCAAAGGTCAGCACATCGGGCTTCGGGCCGTTTTGTTGCATATCCAACAGACGTGCTTCCAAAGCTTGGCGTACTTCTTCTCTGGTGGGAAGTTTCTGATGAGGACGATGATCGGCATTGAAACCACACTCGCAATAAATGCAATCGAATGTACAAAACTTGCCATCGGCAGGAAGCAGGTTGATTCCCAATGACACACCCAACCGGCGACTATGCACCGGGCCAAATATAGGTGAAGGATAGATAACTGTTGACATAGATATTTGTTTGTTTGGACACAAAGATAGGGATAAAAAAATGAAGAACGAAGAATGATGAATGAAGAAACTTCATCAAAAAAAGTGTCATCCTGAACTTTCACTCAGAATGACACACTTAAGTACTATTCTTCCTTAAAAAACAGATACCTATTTATTTTTGACCTTGGTAATGTCGTAAACAGATTGTTCGATGGTTTCTTCTAGTGTGGAGTCGTTGATCAAACGCAAGGTTGTATCGTTCACAATCAAGAAATACATCGGTTGGTCGCCTGTGCTCGGAGTAAGCTTTACAGCTTTTTTAGGTTGGTTCTTCACCACTTTCTGCACCTTTTGTTGTTTGCCATGAGTCTTGAAAGTCTGATGCTTTCCTGGGCCGTTTGCATCCAGATAGGTCATATCGAGTGTGTAGATGGTGTCTGTACCATCCGTAGCTGCACCTAAGGTCAATACATAATCCACGCCCGGGCCATCGGCAGCAGGCAATGTACCGGTAAAGATTTCTTCGTCCACTTCTACAAACGGTGATGCTACAGGAGCCATGCTATCATCCATCGTTTCTACATTCTTCTTGTTTGACTGGCAAGAAGCAAAAGCCGCAACAACTGCGACCAACATCATTAATTTTTTCATTGTCCTAATGGGTTTAAAATTAAAATATGAACGAATAACGTGGATATCATAGAAAATGTTTATCAACCCATTGTTATTTTCTATCAATAAAAAAAGGACAAACCTGATTTATTTTCTTATATTTGTGTAAAAGATTAATAACTAACTAAAAGGAGGAACGTAATATGTTAAGTCAAAAATTACACGATGCTATCAATGCACAGATTAACGCCGAATTGTGGTCGGCTTATCTTTATTTGGCTATGTCACTCGATGCTGAAAACAAAGGTTACAAAGGTGTGGCAAACTGGTTTTTCGTACAATTCCAGGAAGAACAAGATCATGCACGCATCTTCATGAACTATCTGAATTCACGCGATGCCAAGGTTACTTTGCTTCCTATCGAAGAAGTTCCGGCAACATGGGACAGCGTGCTCGACATGTACAAGCAAACTCTTGAACACGAAAAGAAGGTGACTTCGCTTATCAACAACCTGGCTTTCATTGCCAACGAAGACCGCGATTTCGCATCCATCAACCGCCTGGTATGGTTCATCGACGAACAAGTAGAAGAGGAAGAATCGGCTCGCGACATGATTGCTGCCGTAGAAGCTGTGGAAGACAACAAGTATGGCATGTATATGCTGGACAAGGAATTGGCTGCACGTGTGTACAACACTCCTTCGCCATTGGCTACTGCTGCTGAATAAGTTAACAAGATAAATAATAAAAGGGTGTGTACTTTTACACACCCTTTTTTATTGTTTGTTTTTCTTCCGGAAAATCTCTATCAACAAGATATTACTGATAAACGATGCCAAAGCCAAAACAGCCAGTACCCATTCTTTTTCTCTAATGGCGAGAGCCATCAGCATGATGTTGAGAGCACAAACTATTATACATATTACCACTTGAACGGTTGGATTCTTCAAAGCCATGTTTACCCCCTTTTTTTGATTGATACATAATTATAGACCTGACATGCAAAAATGAACAAGCCCAGCAAAGCCAGATAATAAATACCATCCACCAAACACCAGATGGTAAAAGCCAAAGAAAACAAGGCCAAAAGAATGATTGCATAAGTTTTTGCTTTCATATGTCCAATGTATAAATCATTATTCTTCACAAAGCTAATAATTTTTCCGAACAAATCAAAGACCTGACCATTTCAATATTTCAGTATTTCAGTTAATTTCCTCCCCTATCGGGATTTTATTAACATTATTAAGTTAATTAATAATATATATATT
>JAFQNW010000151.1 GCA_017420875.1 Bacteroidaceae bacterium | reverse complement strand
GTACTACATGGTGACAAGTCGGGGCATTTCGTCTGTGTCATCCCCGGCGAGCACGAAGTGAACCTGAAAAAGGCCGCTAAGGTATCGGGCAACAAGAAGTGCGACCTCATCCCCATGAAAGAACTCCTTCCGCTCACCGGCTACATCCGTGGCGGGTGTTCGCCCATCGGCATGAAGAAACACTTCCCCACATACATCCACGAAAGTTGCCAGGAATTCGAGCATATTTACGTCAGTGCCGGCGTTCGCGGACTTCAAATCAAAATTGCTCCACAAGACCTCATCCAGCAATCACGAGCCATTGTTTGCAATCTTCTAGACGAATAAAACAGCAAAAAGCGCCACTTTCATGGCTCTTTTTTTTAAGATTTGTATTATTATTATATCTTTGCAAGCAAATTGAATATTAATCACTAAATACATTTTAATTTATGTTTGAAGGACAACCCAAAGGGTTATACGCACTTGCGTTAGCTAACACGGGTGAGCGTTTCGGTTACTACACCATGCTCGCCGTATTCGTAATGTTCCTGCAAGCCAACTTCGGCTTCTCGGCCGCACCTGCAGGTTCTATTTATTCTATTTTCCTAGGTCTCGTTTACTTTATGCCATTGTTCGGTGGTATGGCTGCCGACAAGTTGGGCTATGGCAAGATGGTGACCATCGGTATTTCCATCATGTTCATCGGTTACTTGCTTTTGGCTTTGCCATTGGGTGCAAACACCGTAGCTATCGCCGCTATGGGTGGTGCCTTGTTGCTCATTGCCGTAGGTACCGGTTTGTTCAAGGGTAACTTGCAGGTAATGGTTGGTAACCTTTACGACGAAGCAAAGTACTCTGCAAAGCGTGACTCAGGTTTCTCAGTATTCTACATGGCCATCAACATCGGTGCGATGTTTGCTCCAACAGCTGCTATCAAGATCATGGAGTGGGCACAGACTTCACTTGGCGTGAGCGAAGCCGATTCTTACCACTATGCTTTTGGTGTAGCATGTTTGTCATTGATTGCTTCCATCGCTATCTATTACATCTTCCGTAGCACTTTTGCTCACACAGACCGTAGTAAGGCAGCAGCAGCTTCAGGCAACGCAAACGTGAAGGAATTGACTCCAGCCGAAACTAAGGAACGTATCATCTGCCTTTGCTTGGTATTTGCCGTAGTAATCTTCTTCTGGATGGCCTTCCACCAGAACGGTGCTACCTTGACATTCTTTGCCCGCGACTATACCGCTACTTCTTCAACCGGTATCCAGAGCATGGCATTCGACGTAATGAACTTGGTATTCGGTATCTTCATCGTATACGGTTTGTTCGGTTTGTTCCAGAGCAAGACCGGTAAGGGTAAGGGTATCTCTGCAGGTATCATCGCAGCAGCCGTAGCAGGTTTGGTTTACAAGTATAGCACATTGCCAGCCGAAACCGCTGTAAGTGCCCCTATCTTCCAGCAGTTCAACGCTTGCTTCGTAGTTGCTTTGACTCCGGTATCAGTAGCCATCTTCGGTGCTTTGGCCAAGAAGGGTAAGGAACCTTCTTCTCCGATGAAGATTGGTCTCGGTATGTTGGTAGCTGCTATTGCCTACGTATTGATGATTGTCGGTTCTATGGGTCTTGCCGCTCCTCAGATGGATGCAGCTGGTCAGCCAATGCACATGGCCGATGTTACTCCAAACCTTTTGATTTCTACTTACCTCATCTTGACATTCGCCGAGTTGTTGCTTTCTCCGATCGGTATCTCGTTCGTAACTAAGGTAGCTCCTCCTAAGTATGCCGGTATGATGATGGGTGGTTGGTTCGTAGCCACAGCTCTCGGTAACTTCCTCGTAGCTATCCCATCGTTGATGTGGGGTGCTTCACTCACCGTAGTATGGGGAACTTTGGCTGCTATCTGCGTCGTTGCAGCTCTCTTCATCTTCGTTATCTTGAAGCGTTTGGAAAAGGTTGCTAAGTAATCTACCAAGCTACATAAATTTTAAGCGGATGTGCCTTGCCGGTGCATCCGCTTTTCTTTTTATCCCCTCACAAAATGCGGAAAAGCCTCTTCTCCCAACTGAGGCTGATATTCGAACCCCTCGTAGCTGAAGGCCTGCAACTCTTCGGGCACGAGGAGCCTGTTTTGAAGGATGAAACGCACCATGGCTCCCCGACACGATTTGGCCCATACGGCTTGCATCTTCAAGCCTTTGGACGTGCGGACATAAAATAACGGTTGGACAACCTTGACTTCCTGCTTCACCCTACGCCAATCAAACAAATGCTCGTACTCTTCGGTGGACAGATGAATCAGCACCCCATCGTCCGCCTTTACGCTTTCAATCAGCACATCGGTCAGCTTGTCCTTCCAAAACTGGTTGACGGGGCGTTCGTCGGTTGCCTCCAGCTTTACACAATGCTCCATCCGATAAGGCACAATGGCATCCATGGGCCTTAAAAGCCCGTATAGGAAGCAAGTAATCCACAAATGTTGCTGGGCAAAGTCCAAGGCCTGCTCATCGAGTTGCGAAGCCCTCAGATGCTTGTACGCCTGTCCGTTGTAGGCCAGGATGGCCGGCATCTTTGGTGCCGTGAAGAAGTCGAGGTAACGCATCCGGTTCTCTGCCGCCAGCTTCCTGCTACAATCCAGTTGCCGTGCCAGTTCGTCGATATCCATCGAGGCCATCTCCATGGCCAGCTTGTCGGCCAGTGATTGAAATCGGGGAGTGGTAAGCGGATTCATTCCCGCCTTGTCGAACATGATCTTTGCATTCGCTAATAGTATCTGCATAGAGTTACGCTGTATTTAGTTTAACATCACCACAAAGGTAGTCAATTCATCCTGATAAGGAAGCAAGGCGATGCTTCCTCCCTGAAGTCGCATGATTTGCTTGCTCAAGCTCAAGCCAATACCGCTACCATCTTCCTTGGTCGTGAAGAAGGGGACAAAGATTTGTGCGGCTAGCTCGGGATCTATCCGTGGGCCGTTGTTCGCCACTTCGATGCGTACACTTTCTTGTTCGTCCACAAATGCCCGGATACGGATTTCACCTTTCTCAGACTCACCAATAGCTTGAATGGCATTCTTCAAGAGGTTGGTCAAGACTTGGGTCATCATGCTTTCGTCGGCATAAACCATCAGGTCTTCCTGCACATCGTCCAACAAGAAACGGATGGTGGAGCTGGGATACTGATGCTTGGCCAGCCGGACGACTCTTTCCAAGAACGGACGCACATCGAAAAGGGCAGGCTCGGGCACCGGCAAACGGGTAAGTCTGCGATACGAGGTCACGAAGTTCACCAACCCCTTGCCGGTGATGCGGATGGTTTCAAGCCCTTGCCGAAGTTCTTCGTCCTGTTGCGAAACGGGAAGGGCCAGCAGGGTTTCGCTCAACGAGGTGACGGGAGTGAGAGAATTCATAATCTCGTGCGTCAAGACACGTGTCAACCGAATCCAAGAATCAATTTCACGCTCATCGAGTTCGCGATTGATGTCGTTCAAGGCGATGATACGCAACGACTTGCCTTGTATCGTTATGCCCGACACACGCACCGAGAGGTTCATCATGCCCCGACGGGTAGGATATTCCACTTGAATCTTCTGTCCGGGCATGGCTTCGGAAAGCACTTTCTCCAACGTTGCTGATTTTTGCGAAAGTTGCCTTACGTGAGTCAGTACTTGCATGCCCAACAAGGCCAACGCCTTTCTATTCTTCTGAAAGACGGCTCCTTGCTCGTCCAGCACCACAATGCCCGTCTCCACAAAATCCATTATCAGTTCATAATACTTCTCCCGTTGGACGGTTTCCTGCTTCACGCTTTGCAAAATGCCGGCAATACGGTTAAGCATCGCATTCACTCTGGACGAATGTTTGTCGGCCACGTGTTCATAAAAGTGTATGGAGGGGTCGTCATTCTCAATGGCATCGAGCAAGAAGGCTACCTGACGGGTATGGCAGGTGTAAAGCCGGTAGAAGCTCCACACGGCCCAAACAAGGATGGGCAAGGTGACGATTAGCCATAGCCAGTTTCTTTCGATGACGAGCCATGTACAGAGACTTGCCAGCATCAAGACGATGGCGAGGCGTGCCCAGAAGGTATTGAGGTATTTTTTCATTGTTTTTTATCTTTCCGTGTCAGTCTCACAATCCATACTTCTTCATCTTATTGTAAAGCGTCTGGCGAGTGATGCCCAACTGAGAGGCCACGGCCGACAAATTGCCCTGATGTTTGTCTATTGCCTTCCGAATCATCACCAGTTCCATATCTTCCAAAGTCTCTGCTTCCGAATGTTGTGCCGGCGAAAGACTCTTGCGGGGAAAATGGAAATGAGCATCGGTCAATATGCCGCCTTCGCTAATGATGACCGCCTTCTCGATGGCATGCTCCAGCTCGCGGATGTTGCCATACCACGGATGCTCGCGGAGCTTGCGTTGGGCCGCATCGGAAAGGCTCAGCGGACTCTTGTCATATTGCTTGGCAAAACGGATAACGAATCGTTCGGCCAGGGGGATGATGTCTTCCTTGCGTTCACGTAAGGGCGGAATCTCAAGATGGATGGTATTGATGCGATAGAGCAAATCCTCGCGAAACTTTCCTTGGGCGACCCGCTCATCGAGGTTGGCATTCGTGGCACAAATCAAGCGGACATCCACGGGAATCTGGTCGTTGCTTCCCACCCGCACCACACACCGGCTTTGCAACACACTGAGCAGCTTGGCTTGCAAGGAGTAGGGCAGGTTGCCTATCTCGTCCAGAAAAATCGTGCTTCCGTGAGCCGCCTCAAACTTGCCGGCTCGGTCGGCATGTGCATCGGTAAAGGCTCCCTTCTTGTGACCGAACAACTCGCTTTCGAAAAGCGTCTCGGTCACGGCACCCATGTCCACCGTCACCATATCGCGTGCAAACCGGTTGGAAAGAGCATGAATCTCGCGTGCCAACATCTCCTTGCCGGTGCCATTCTCGCCGGTGATGAGCACGTTGGCATCCGTTGCCGCCACCTTTTCCACCATCAGGCGAAGTTCACGCATCGAAGCCCCGGCCCCCCAATACATGGCCGAAGATGCCCGTTCTTCCTTCTTCTTCGGGCTTCCCGATGCCTGTCCGCACGCCTTCTTCAAAGTATCTACAAGACGGGCATTGTCCCATGGCTTCACCACAAAGTCGGTCGCTCCCTCCTTGATGCCTCGCACGGCCAGGTCGATGTCGGCATAAGCCGTGAACAACACCACAGGAAGGGCAGGATTCATCCGTTTGATTTCGTGAAGCCAATAAAGTCCCTCGTTGCCCGAGTTGAGAGCATCGGTGAAGTTCATGTCGAGCAACACCACATCGGGATTCTCCGTGCGGAGTACGGAAGGAATCGTAACGGGCGAGGGCAGGGCGATGATTTGCCCGAATACCTCCTTCAAAAGCAACTTCAAGGCCGAGAGCACCCCCGGGTTATCGTCAACAATGAGTATCTTTTTCTGTTTTGCCATCGTTATTATCAATTCTTGTTTGACAAAAATAGCAAGAACCATCTTCACCTCCTAACGATTGTCTAAAAATTATACACCCAAAGCTCCAAACTTCCAATACTACGCACGAAAACGTCCAAACCTCTTGAAGCATTCTTTAATCATCACCGTTGATTGATAAAACCACGACGTTAACTCATGAAACCACGACGTTGATTACTCAGTTCACGGTGATGATTTACTTATACATGCTGACCTTCCGAACTTTTGATGCAGAAATCCCGAAGAATAAATAAAGTGTCTAATACTTTGACACCAATGTCTAAAAATCATACACTCCTTCGAATCCCATAAAATCTAAACATCTAATTATCAAGAATATAAAAGTTTGGCACGCCATTTGCTAGGTATTTATTGAGAATGAATGGACGCATTACCAATAGCGTAATGTTTCTTATTTTGAATGAAAACAGGGAAGTTTCGTTGAGAAACGGAGCTTCCTTACTTGGAAAACACTAACTTTAAACACAAATAGTATAAAGATATGAAACAACTTTATTATGCAATTCAAAACATTATCCGTGGAAAGGATTCAAACTTCATTAAAATCATTTCCATCACTTGCGGATTGTTGATATCCATTATCTTGTTTGCCAAAATAGCGTTCGAATTGAGCTATGACACTTGGTTTCCCAATAGCAACCGACTTTATGTGATAAAAATGGCATGGAGCGAAGGCGGAAAAGCCTATGCCGGAAGTACACTGTACCCCATAGGGAGCACTATCCAACAACATTTTCCCGAAATGGTAGAAAACACAACTACCTTGGGCGACCGGACGTGCACGATAGGAAATGGAATCAAAAAGCAGTCAGAAACATGTTTCATAGTCGATTCCACTTTTTTTCAAACCATGGAAATACCCGTCTTGAAAGGAAACATTACCGACCTGACACAACCCGAAGTACTCTTCATTTCCGAATCGTTGGCACGCGAGATGTTCGGCAGTGAAAATCCCATTGGGAAAACACTGACATTTAGTGCTTTCCAACAAGAAAATCCGTTCATCGTGAAAGGTATATACAAAGACCTTCCCGAAAACACAACGCTGTATCGTCCCCGAGTGGTGGTATCCGAAAAGGCCAAAGAAGGTTCAGAAGGAAGCTGGTACACTGGTGGAAACTATTATGCTTACGTCAAACTACGCAAGCATCAAGACCCGACCATCATCAACAAACAAATCACTTCCATCGTCGACCGTTATTTCCCTAAAGAACGATATAAGATGACAACCACCCCACGAGTGGAAATAGCCCCTTTGCAAAAAGAGCATCTGTTGGACGAAAAAGCACGAAACATGCTCCTTATCATGAGTTTGCTAGCCGTAGCACTCTTGGTAACTGCTACCTTCAATTATGTACTTATCTCCATTTCTTCGCTATCTTACCGCGCCAAGGCCATCGGTGTACATAAATGCAACGGAGCCGGACAAGGAAACATCTTCGGCATGTTTATGTGGGAAACAGCTTTTATCATCCTCATTGCCATTGTCCTGATTATCTTCATCATGCTGAATAGTATAGACATCATCGAAGAACTGACACAAGTTTCTTTCGGAGCCTTGTTCAGTTGGCAAAACCTTTGGGCACCCACCTTGGTGGTAGCCGTTATTTTCCTGATAGGCGGATTGATGCCAAGCATCCTCTTTTCTGCTATCCCCGTCACCCAAGTGTTCAGAAAATATTCCGAAAGCAAGAAGCGTTGGAAGTACCCGCTATTGTTTACCCAGTTTGTTGGCGTAGCCTTCATGTTCGGTCTCACTTGCATCATGTACGACCAATATCATTACACTACGCACAAGGATTTGGGATACGACATTGAAAATTTAGCCCAAATGTACGAATATGACGAAACCCGAAGAGAACAGTTGCTTACTTTCTTGAGAAACGCTCCTTACGTGGCCGATTTAGCCACTTCTGAACAATCATTAATGGACGGACGTATGCGTTATCCGGTACCAGCCGGCACGAACAATCAGGAATTTATCCCCCGCCACAATGTATTCGACCCACACTATTTCGACTTTATCGGATTAAAGCTGAAAGCCGGTAAAGCCCCTTCGGCCGAAAATGAAATCTTGGTGAACGATGAATTTGTCAAGGCCATGGGTTGGTCGGACTATGGGATAGGAGAGCACGTGCCTGAACATGGTATCGTAACCGGGGTTGTAGACGGGTATATTCATTCATACGACACGGCCGAAATGATTCCTTGGGAATTCCGTTTCAGTCATACACCGTTGGAAAATATCCAAGTACGTTTGAAAGAGCCGTTCGAAGAAAACCTTTCACGCCTCAACGAAGCCATCAATGAACTTTATCCCAACGAATCCTTGACCTTTGTCTCATCGAAAAAGAAAATGGAGAACCTCTACCGTTCGCAACGGACATTCAGAGACTCCACTATTCTTTCTACCATTGCCATCATAGCCATCGCTTTGATGGGACTTATCGGGTATACCAATGAAGAAGTACAACGCCGAAGCAAGGAAATAGCCATTCGTAAAATCAATGGGGCAGAAATCAGAGATATCTTATCCATGCTTTCAATGGACATTGTCAAGATAGCCTTACCTGCCGTTGTCATCGGGATTGCCTTTGCTGACCATGCCGGTGCCATATGGAAAGAACAATTCAAGGACATTCACCCCACCAACTATTGGATATATGCCATGCTATTTATTGCAACCATGTTTTTCATCGTCGGCACCGTCATCTGGAAAGCCTGGAAGATTGCCAATGAAAATCCGGTGATTAGTATCAAGAGTGAATAACAATATAAAAACAAAATAATTATGATTAAGATTGAAAACCTCAGCAAAGTATTCCGTACAGAAGAAGTAGAAACCGTTGCATTGAACGGTGTAAACATGCAAGTAAGCGAAGGCGAATTTGTAGCCATCATGGGTCCTTCGGGATGTGGCAAATCGACCTTGCTCAATACGCTTGGCCTCCTCGACAATCCGACCTCAGGAAGCTATCAACTTCTGGGCACCGAAGTGGCCGACTTGAAGGAAAAGCAACGTACCCGTTTGCGGAAAGGTGTCATCGGCTTTGTATTTCAAAGCTTCAACCTCATCGACGAGCTGAACGTATACGAAAACGTAGAACTTCCGCTGACTTACCTCGGCGTCAAAGCTAGTGAACGCAAACGCCTGGTGAACGACATGCTCAAGCGTATGAACATCAGTCATAGGGCCAAGCACTTCCCACAACAGCTTTCGGGTGGTCAGCAACAACGTGTGGCCATTGCCCGTGCCTTGATTACCAACCCCAAGCTTATCCTGGCCGACGAACCTACGGGTAATCTCGACTCGAAGAACGGCCTGGAAGTGATGAACCTTCTTACCGAGCTGAACAAGGAAGGCACCACCATCGTAATGGTGACTCACTCCAAGCACGATGCCTCGTTTGCTCATCGCATCATCCATCTGTTCGATGGTAGTGTAGTGGCGAATATTGTAGAATAAATAAAAAAAATCATGAAACAAATCTATTACGCCATACAGAACATTATCCGTGGGAAGGATTCTACCATCATCAAGGTGGTAAGCCTTTCCTTGGGGTTGTTCATCTCCATTATCCTCTTTGCACGGGTAGCTATGGAATTGAGTTATGATACTTTCTATCAAGACCATAAACAATTGCATTTGGTACAAACCACATGGGATTTTGGTAAAGGAGGAACTCCGGAAATCAACAACAATATCTATCCCGTAGGGCCTACCATCTTGCAACACTTCCCCGACCAAGTGGAAAGTGCAACTGTCATCAATTCTTTTTGGCCAATCGAATTCAAGCATGGAGACCGAATTTATGAAGAAAACGACTTTTTAGGTGCCGATTCGCTCTTCTTTCAAACCATGAGGATTCCTTTATTGGAAGGAAATGCCCAAGAACTGGGTATGCCAAACGTGGTCTTTATGTCAGAAGGCTTTGCCCGTGAAGTGTTTGGTAGTGAATCACCGATAGGAAAAACCATTTTATGGAATGGAAAGAACGAAGCTTTGGTAAAAGGAATCTACACGGATATCCTCGAAAATACCACCTTCCATCCCAAAGCCATACTCTCCATGTCAAGTCTGGATTTCCGCCAAGATTGGATGAGCGGAGGATGTGTAGCAAGTGTCGTTCGCCTAAAAGAAGGAGCCGATGCCAACTTCATCAACCAACGCATCAACGCAGTATTGGGTAACTATATACCTATGGACGAACATTATAGCAAGTTCGTGCAAGTAAAGGAAATCAAGGTATCCATCACCCCATTAAAAGGTTATCATTTGGGCATCAGCAATGTACAAACCATGATTTATATCATGTCACTTCTAGGTATTGTATTACTTATCAGTGCTGCATTTAATTATGCCCTGATAGCCATCTCCTCACTTTCCAATCGTGCCAAGGCCATCGGTGTACATAAATGTAGTGGGGCAGAAACAAAGAACATCTTCGGTATGTTCTTTTGGGAAACAATCTTTATAACAGGAGTATCCATATTTATTTCCATCTTCCTCATCTTCAACTTCCACGGACAGATAGAGGAGATGACGGATGCCACAATCAAAAACATGTTCAGCTTGCAGAATATATGGGCACCTATGTCGGCCATTGTAATCTTGTTACTTATCGGGTGTGTCTTACCTGGACGGCTATTCTCTTCCATCCCCGTCACTCAGGTGTTTCATCGATATACCGAAGGAAAAAAGCAATGGAAATATCCGCTACTCTGCATGCAATTTGGAGGGACTGCTTTCCTACTGGGATTTGTTGGAGTTATATTCATCCAATATCATTATGTCATGAACAAGGATTTGGGTTACGATACCAAAGGACTGGTTTATGTAACCCATAGCTTCGGAAATTCACAAAACACTTTGAGTAACTTACGAAATTTGCCTTATGTAGTTGGTGCAGAAAATGCCTTCACTCCAATCATGGAACCTGTGTCCAATCTGTCTGTAGAAGATCAATCGGGAAACTGGATGTTCACACCACGCATTCATTATGGCACCGATGATTTCTGTCGGTTGGTGGGACTACGATTGGTGGCAGGAAGATTTCACGCCCGTGAAGGCGAAATGGTGGTAAACCAAGCATTTGTCAGAAAGATGGGATGGTCAGGCAATGGAATAGGGGAAGTAATTCCAAATCGAGGAACGGTAACGGGTATCGTCGAATTCAGTGAAATAGACCGTGCCGAAGACCCCCCATTCTGGATGCATTGGCACAATGATGAGGAAAACATCCAAAGCATCCATGTTCGTCTGAAGGAACCCTTTGGCGAACATCTTCTTCGTCTAAATGAAGAGATGAAGCACCTTTATCCGCAAGAAGATATCCTTTTCCGTTCGGTAGAAGATAATCGACACGATTATTTCCGTTCCGCCCGCATCTTCCGAAACTCGACTCTAATAGCTTGTTTCACGATTCTTGTTATCACCCTGACGGGTATCATCGGTTACACCAACGATGAAGTACGTCGACGAAGCAAGGAAATAGCTATCCGGAAAGTGAATGGAGCAGAGGTGGGCCACATCCTGATAATACTTTGCAAAGATGTGGCTATCATTGCCTTACCAGCCGTACTGATTGGTACGCTTGCATCAAAATATATAGGAGAAGCATGGGTATCAAGTAACTTTAAAGACATTCTGGCCATCCACCCATTGCTTTATGTAGGGGTATTCATCGTGACCTTGCTCATCATCCTGGCCACCGTTATCTGGAAAGCCTGGCGAGTGGCGAACGAAAATCCTGTGGTGAGCATTAAGAATGAATGATGCCATAAACAAGTGTCATCCTGAACGAAGTGAAGGATCTGAATACACCCACTTTATGCAATCAGATCCTTCGCGATGCTCAGGATGACTCAACACACAATTTCCATTTTCGTTATCCTTCTACCATCTTCCCTTATAATAAACCTTTATATTATCCAAATAGCCAGTCATTGTGTTGTTGTGAATCCGGATATCTTCCAGATAGGAGATGTCGCCCGGGCCGTATTCCATTCGGATGCAATCGTATCCGTCCCATTTCCAATTGAAACGGTAGATGTCTTCGGACACATCGCCATCCCAATACTCGATACGAAGCACTTCGCGTCCGGTGCGGTTATTATAAAAGTCCAGTCTTTGTGTATAGAGGTTTCCGTTTTCCATCCACGATTCTTCCCAGGTGCGACTACAGAGTTCGTAGGTATAGTCGTCGTGGCAAACATCGTCGTACCAAGGTCTCAATTCTACTTCGCAAGAGGTGAGTCCCATCATGCCGACCAGCATCAGCATCCATCCCATCATTTTCATCATCCGTGTCTTCATAATTCCTAGTATTAATCGTTAGTAGTTCTTTTTCTTATCGCAAAGATAAATGGGGGAAATGATACGCGAAAGAGAAAAAGCCTATGCTTACCGGGGAATTTCCCTTCTGGGGTTAGGGAAATCCCTACCAGGGAGGAACAAAAAAAGCGAAGAATCTGATTACATTCACTTAATGCACTCAGATTCTTCACTTCGTTTAGAATGACACTATCTTTTGGTATGCTTTACTTGGCATCCGGCTGACGTTGGAAATCGGCATCCTTGGCCCACTTAGGCATCTCGTCTTGATTGGCAATCATCAAACCGATGCTGAACATGAGGTTGAGGTTTTCCATGGCTCCGTCGAAATTCCACCAGGATTCATCGTATTCATCGTTGGGCTGGTGATAGCGATATGCCTTGGGGATAGCTGCTTGTTTTTCCTTGTCGATGACTTCACCACTGCCACCTGCCAACACGGTAGGCACGCCTTTCTTCACGAAGTTGAAGTGGTCTGAACGGAAATATCCACCGGCCGGATCTTCGGTCACGATACGTACTTGGCGACCTTGGGCGGCAGCTGCTGCTATGACCAAAGCATCTGTATTTGTCTTACCGGCTGCACGGAGGGTGACACCTGTGGTGCGGAGGGAAGGAGCAAGACCGTCAAAGTTCAAGTTGGCCGCGGTCTTGGACAAGGGGAAAAGCGGATTTTCGCAATATCCCTGAGAACCCAACAGGCCACATTCTTCGGAAGTAACGGCTACAAACACGATGGAACGACGAGGCTTGATAGGCAATTGCTGGAACTTCTTGGCAAGGAGCATCAGGGCTGCTGTGCCCGAAGCATTGTCGCTTGCACCGTTATAGATGCTATCGCCATTGATGGCCTTACCGATGCCGAAGTGATCCCAGTGGGCGGTACATACGATGTATTCGTCCTTCAAGTCGGTGCCCGGAAGAACGGCTGCTACGTTGTGCGATTCGCCTACCACCATTTCTTGTACATTCATGGTCACCTTGCTCTTGGCCTTTAGGGTGAAGCTCTTGAATCCGGGCTTCTTGGCTGCTGATGTCACTTCGTCGAAGTTTACGCCACTCAATTCGAACAACTTCTTGGCAGCTTCTTCGTGCAACCATCCTTGGAAAGCCAAAGCATCTGCATTCAAATCGTCCGAGCATAGGCCGATGTTGTTCTGGATGTGCGAGGAGCTACATACTTCCCATCCATACGATGCGGCAGGCGTGTTGTGAAGCACCAATGCACCGGCAGCACCCTGACGCTTGGCTTCTTCCAACTTATACGTCCAACGACCATAATAGGTCATGTTACGTCCGCGGAAAAGGTTCTTGTCGTAATAGCCGGGGTCGTTCACCATGGCGATAACAATCTTTCCCTTCACGTCGATGCCTTCGTAGTCGTTCCAATTGTATTCGGGAGCATTGATGCCGAAGCCTACAAACACGAAATCGGTGTTGGGCACTACAATCTTCTTCTGTCCGCGGAGTGTCCAGATAACGATGTCATCGGGGAAGTTGAGGTCCATGCTTCCCTTGGCTGCCTTCACACGGATACGGTTCTTGTCCGGACGGGCAAAGGTAGAGATTTCACGCACGGGCTGGAAATAGCTTCCATTGTTGGCCGGCTGGAGGCCCAACTTCTTGAACTCGTCGGCAATGTAGTTGATGGTCTTGGTTTCGTACTCGGTCAAAGGCTTGCGACCACCGAATTCGTCCGAGGCCAAAGTCTTGATTCTTTCTTTCCAGAAAGCTACCTCTTCTTCATATTGCTTGTGCTGTGCCAGGCCCGACAGGCTGAACGATGCCACCAGGCACAAGGAGAAAATGATTCTTTTATTCATGCTATAATGTTTTTAATATTACTTTCTAACTTGGGTAAGAATGCGGAAGAAGTTGCCACCCCAAATCTTGCGGATGTCTTCTTCGGAATAGCCCATTTCGAGCAGATGTACGGTGATGTTGATCATGTCGTTGTCACCATTACATCCCAGCAATCCGCCACCGCCATCGAAGTCTGAGCCAATGCCCACATGGTCGATACCGGCCACCTTCACGGCATGGTCGATGTGACGCACCACATCGATGATGGAGGCTTCCTCGGGCTTTTCATTCTGATAATTCCGGAAGATGCAAATCTGAATCACGCCACCATTCTGAGCCAACGCACGAAGCTGGTCGTCGGTAAGGTTACGGTCGCTCTTGCACAGGGCTTTCACGCCTGAGTGTGAGGCAAATACGGGATCTTTCGAGAGCTTCATCACATCCCAGAATGTGCCTTCGCTAGCATGCGAGAGGTCGATAAGCACGCCTTGCTTGTTCATTTCCTTCACCACCTTGCGTCCGAATGAGGTAAGGCCCTTGCTGGCATCGGCGGTATTGGTGGACGAGTTGCAGATGTCATTGTCCCACGAGTGGCAAAGGGTGATGTAATTCACGCCCATGTCCTTAAACATGCGGATGTTCTTGATGTCCTTACCGATGGCATAACCGTTTTCAATACCGATGAAGAAGGCTTTCTTGCCTTCTGACTTCAAACGCCAGGCGTCGGCTTCGGTAAGGGCTATGCCGCATTCTTCGGGATATTTTTCCACGTCGGCATAGATGCCTTTTATCAGCTCACGGCATTTCTCTACAGCCTTTTGTGAAGAAGCCTCATCACGTTCGCCCTGACCAAGGAAAGCAGCCAGGAACTGGGCGTCGAGCTTGCCTTCTTCCATCTTCTGAACACTGACTTGGTTGTTCTTACGCAAGCCTACACTATGTCCGCCACGGAACCACAACGGGGTGTCGGTATGGGTGTCGACCGAGAGGATGCGGGTATGGATATCCTTGGCACGTTGGTATACTTCGGCTTTGTCCACCAAATGCTTGAAGAGCTTGCCCATCTGTGCTTCGCCCTTGCCGGCAAAGTCCTCGGGATGGAATTGTACAGCCATGATGGAGCGGATAGGATAGGCCTCAACGATTTCGGGGATGCTATCGGGCGACCATCCGGTAACTTTCAGGCCAGGAGCCAACTTTTCAATGCCCTGGTGGTGCTTGGAGTTTACCTGGATGCGACTCTGACCCATCAGTTCGCTAACCACACTTCCCGAAACAAGATTCACATCGTGAGCTACTTCACTATGCCCCGGACGATGGTTTACCTCCGACGGGTGTTCGGTCGGGATGTCCTGATAGAGGGTGCCGCCCATGGCTACATTGATAAGCTGAAGGCCACGACAGATACCTAGCACGGGTACGTTGCGGTCGGTAGCCAACTTGAACAGGGTGAGGTCGTACAAGTCGCGTTTGGAATTCAAATCCTCCAGCTTGGGATGCTTTTCTTCACCATAGAAGAACGGAGTGATGTCCTCGCCACCGGTCAGGATAATACCATCCAGCTCGGCCATAATCTGACGAAGCAACTCTACATCGTCGGTCACGGGAAGCAGATAAGGTACCCCACCGTTTCTCAATACCGATTCGACATAAACCGAATTGACGGAGTTCTTGGTGCCGTAACCCAACGAAATACCAATCAAGGGCTTGTTGGCTACCAAAGCAGCTTGTTTCGAATCTACATGGTTATAATGTTCGGTAAGCTGAGCCGAATAAGGGGAGACTCTCTTTCTCTGTGCCTGAACACCTGCAATGCTTCCAAATGCGAGCAAAGCAAGCAATAAATATTTCTTTTTCATACAAATTTTAGTTTATTGGCGACAAAATTATAAAATATGTCCTAACTTTGCTTTTAAATTTAGAAAATTCTTTATGCGTTACCTCAAAAACCTTCATACCGACCCGTATTATAACATGGCCTTCGACGAGTATTGCCTGGAAAGCTTGCCCATCGACGAGCCGGTGTTTTACCTTTGGCAAAACCGTCCAGCGGTGATTGTAGGCTTCAATCAGGAAGTAAATACGGAGGTAAACCTGGAGTATCTGAAGCAGAAGGGAATTGCCCTGGTGCGGAGGGTGACCGGTGGGGGAGCCGTATACCATGATTTGGGAAACTTGAACTATACCATCGTGGGGAAGTCGGAAGACCTCGAACGCGACTATCCCGAATATGCCTCGCTGATGATGAAGGCCTTGCAAAGCTTGGGGGTACCCGCCACACTCTCGGGGCGAAACGACATTTTAGTGAACGGGAAAAAAGTTTCCGGCTTCGCAAAGCGGGTGTCACGCAATCGCCTGATGGTGCACGGCACTTTGATGTATCAGGTGGATGTGGATGTGTTGACAAACGTCCTGAATCCCTCGGCCACCAAACTTCAAAGCAAAGGCATTGCCTCGGTACGTAGCCGGGTGGCCAACCTGTGCGACTATCTACCTGAGATTCAAGATATTCAGACTTTCAGCAATCGGTTGGAGGAAATCCTTTCGTGCCATTATGCCGATAAGGAGTTCAAACTATCGGAAGAGAATTTGGCGGATATCCAAAAGCTGACTGATGAGAAATTCGCTACATGGGAGTGGAACTACGGACGCTCGCCCAAAGCTACCTTGACACATTCGGCCCGATTGGCTTGTGGCACGGTGGAGATTCACCTTACCTTGGCCGAGAACCGCATCGCTTCGTGTCAGTTTGGTGGAGATTTCTTGGGAAACTTACCGGCTTCGGACGTGTAAAAGGCTTTGCAAGGAGTTGTGTATGAGGAGGAAAGCATCCGGGAATGCTTATCACAAATGGAAATCAGCCACTACTTTGATGGAGTAGCAGCTGATGATTTGGTGAAGTTGATGTTTTAATTCTTCTGATATCCCTCAAACACCGGTTTCAACAACTCAGGAACTTCAAACTCATACGCCTTAATCCGTCCTAGACATTCCTTTCCGGCTTCTGTGAGCGAAAGATACATCTGACGCTTGTCTTGCTTGCCCAATTCACGCATCAGGTAACCCCGTTCTTCCAAAGCTCCAATGACCTTGGAGGTGTGGGAAGGACGCAAACCCGTCCGTTCGGCTATGACCGATGCCGTGACACATTCGCCTCCCAAGGCACAAAGCACCATCGCCTCGTTCAACGAAACACCGTGTGCTTCCATCAATTTATTTTCAAAGTCGGAGAGAGCCATCATCAGCTCTCTCATGACACAAATGCATGTTATCTTTTCCATTCTTTACTAAATAAACAAGTTCACATTCGCCTGTTCGGCTCTGTCCATATAGGTTGCTACACCACCTACGGTCACTTCGTCGAGCAATTCCTCACGCTTCACACCCATCACGTCCATCGACATCTGGCAAGCGATGAACTCCACTCCATTGTCGATAGCTTGCTGACGGAGGCTTTCCAAGGAATCCACGCCCTTCTTCTGCATCAGGAATCGCATCATCTTGGCACCGATGCCCATCATGTTCATCTGCGAAAGAGCGAGTT
>JAFQNW010000150.1 GCA_017420875.1 Bacteroidaceae bacterium | reverse complement strand
AGTTTTTTGAAAACGAACGAAAACACACAGAAAGAAAAATTAATTATATATATATATAATTAAAACTATTTGTTACCTTTTTTTAGCTATATTTCTCCTTTAAAATAACTGCCATCTGCCATCTGCCATCGGTTTCGGTAAGGAATGGAGATATTGACAGATATCCATTTTATAAGGATTCATCGAAAGAATTTAGCCATATAGAGATTAATCTTGTACAATTTGTTTACTTTATTCTCGTCTTGTTAAACATATAATCTAGGAATTTGTGACCGATTTACTATCAGGAAACACGTTGGAAAGTCCCCATCATCCACCTATATATAAAAGAAAAAGGTGCAAATCCATCAGGAAATGCACCTTCGTTTTTTTTTGAGATAAACTCCAGATTATGCTTCAGCAGCTTCTTCTGTTGCTTCTTCAGCAGGAGCTTCAGCAGCCAATGCAGCAGCCTTCTTTTCAGCTACCTTCTTAGCGATTTCTTCGTTTACCTTCTTTTCAGCTTCCAAACGAGCCTTAGCTTCAGCCTTCTTAGCTTCTTCTTGCTTAGCCTTCAAAGCAGCCAAACCTGTTTGCTTGTTTTGCTTCCAAGCATTGAACTTAGCTTCAGCATCAGCTTCAGTGAATGCACCCTTTGCTACACCACCCAACAAGTGCTTCATCATGTAAACACCTTCCTTTGAGAGGATGTTGCGAACTGTGTCTGTAGGTTGTGCACCGCAGTTTACCCAGTAAAGAGCACGTTCGAAATTCAAATCTACTGTGGCAGGATCGGTATTAGGGTTGTAAGTACCAATCTTTTCAGTAAATCGTCCATCACGTGGAGCTCTTGCATCTGCAATTACAATAGCGTAAAACGCATAGCCCTTACGGCCGTTTCTTTGCAATCTGATCTTAGTTGCCATTTTCTTTAATTTTTTTTGTTATTGATTTGAATTTTATGCAAATATCCCGTATTTGCGGCTGCAAAGGTACTGGTTTTCTTTGGATTGGCAAAACTTTTTTATCATTTTATTTTTTAATATTCATACTTGCCTTGATGAGGTAGACAATGAGCAACAGATAAGCCACGAGGGATACCACTTCGCTCAACGGGTTGGCAAGCCAGCCTTCGTTCACAAGGTTGATGCCACCGAAACGCATCGCTGCACTGACAACACCCATCAAAGCACCACCGGCAATGAATCCGGATGCCAGGAGGGTACCCTTTTCGCCTCGTTCGTTGTTAATCTTTTCGTCCTTGCTGCGGGTTGTGACGTACCAGTTGATGGCTCCACCTACGAGCAACGGCAAGTTGAGTTCCAACGGGATGAACATACCCAATGCAAAGGCCAAGGCCGGAATATTGAAATAGGTGAGTACCAAGGCAAGCACGGCACCGATGCCATAAAGCAACCAAGGAGCACCTACACCATTCATCAACGGGTCGATTACAGCAGCCATGGCATTGGCTTGTGGAGCTGCCAACGCACCGCTGGTAAAGCCATAGGTCTTGTTCAGAATCATGATGACACCGCCTACAGTAGCTGCAGAAACAAGGGTTCCCAAGAACTTCCAAGTCTACTGCTTGGCAGGGGTTGTTCCAAGCCAGTAGCCAATCTTGAGGTCGGTAATGAAACCACCAGCCATAGAGAGTGCAGTACAAACCACACCACCCATCACGAGGGCTGCCACCATGCCGGTTGCACCCTTCAGGCCTACAGCTACCATCACCACAGAAGCAAGAATCAAGGTCATCAGTGTCATGCCCGAAACAGGGTTGGTACCTACGATGGCAATCGCATTGGCTGCTACGGTAGTAAACAAGAAGGAGATACCAGCCACGAGGATGATAGCCACGATGCTGTGCAACCAGTTGCCATGCATCACATCAGTGAGGAAGAACAAGAAAGTAAGCAACAGGGTGAAGATGGAACCAAACGCAATGAACTTCATGGAGAGGTCTTTCTGAGTACGCTTCACTTGGGTATCGGCCTTCTTGCCACCCATTTCCTTACCAGCCAGGCTTACGGCACTCTTGATGATGCCCCACGAACGGAAGATACCGATGATACCCGCCATAGCGATACCGCCGATACCGATGCTCTTGGCATATTCCTTGAAGATGGTTTCGGGTGCCATCTGACCGATGGTTTCGTTAATGGCTGGGTTCCATGCATTCAGCAGCTGGTCGCCAAAGAAGAGGTTCATGCCTGGCACAATAAGGAGCCATACGGCCAACGAACCGGCACAGATGATGGCAGCATACTTCAAACCAATAATGTAACCCAAACCGAGCACAGCAGCTCCGGTATTGATTTTCAGAACGACCTTGGCTTTATCGGCCATCAGTTCGCCCCAGCCACATACGCGTGTGGTGAAGTTTTCGTTCCACCAGCCAAAGGTAGCCACGATGAAATCGTACAAACCTCCCACAAGGCCCGCAATGAGCAATGGCTTAGCCTGGCTGCCACCTTTTTCGCCGGACACCAAAACTTGTGTACTGGCAGTAGCTTCGGGGAAGGGGTATTCGCCGTGCTTGTCGCTCACGAAATACTTGCGGAACGGGATGAGGAACAAAATGCCCAGGATACCACCGAGCAACGAGCTGATGAACATCTGCATAAAGTCCACCGTCATTTCTGGGTACTTATCCTGCAAGATATAGAGGGCAGGGAGGGTGAAGATAGCACCGGCTACAATCACACCCGAGCAGGCTCCGATAGACTGAATGATAACGTTTTCGCCCAAAGCTCCCTTACGCTTGGCCGCACCCGACACACCTACCGCAATAATGGCAATAGGAATAGCGGCTTCGAATACCTGACCCACTTTCAATCCGAGGTAAGCAGCAGCTGCTGAAAAGAGAACAGCCATAGCGATACCCCAGGATACTGACCAGAGGTTCACCTCCGGATACTCTTTGT
>JAFQNW010000149.1 GCA_017420875.1 Bacteroidaceae bacterium | reverse complement strand
AAGCGAAGGATCTGAACACATCACATGATGCATACAGATTCTTCACTACGTTCAGAATGACACGACAAAAAATCATAAATCAAGAAACATGAAAACATTGAAATACGCCCTCCGCTTCTTGGTACGAAGCAAATCATACACCCTCATCAACTTGTTGGGGTTAGCCTTCAGCCTGGCTTGCAGCATCATCCTGATGCGATACATCCATCGCGAACTGACCGTAGATACCCATTGTGTGGATGGAGACCGAGTGATAGCCTGCATCAGAAACCATAATGAAAATTATCATTTAAGTAGCCAAACATATTGCGACACCACCTACATTGCCGACAACCAAATCATTGAACGATGCCGTATAATCATCGAACGCGAAGGACATGTAAAGTACAATGAACACAATTATACATTGCGAACCGTAGCAGCCGATTCAACCTTTTTTTACTTCTTTGATTACCCCCTACACGAAGGAGTACGCCAACTGAATGCACCTAATGATGCTTTACTTACACGAGAGTGTGCCCAACGCATCTTTGGCAACGAAAGTGCGATAGGGAAAGTTATCAATTACAATGGAAACCCAGTGATTGTAAAAGGAGTTATTGACCAACCAACATGCCCAACTCTTTTATGTCCTGAATTGATTCTATCGTTCCAACATAACAAACAATGGCGTTTCATGACAGCCGAAATTCTTCATGTCGTACCTACGCTAAACTTGGACGTCATCAACACAGTCAGTACTCAAATAAAAGAGGGTTCTAACCCTATAAGTTGGGAATTTAAATCGTGGAAAGATTTCTATTTCGAACAAAAATACAAGAAATACACTGGTTACCGCGACATATTACAATCCGGGAATCGCACCCATATATACATCCTATCCTTAGTGGTGATATTATTACTCCTTGTTGGCACGCTTAACTTCGTCAATCTCTACATGGTGTTCATGATGAAACGCTCCAAGGAATATGGTATCAAAAAGGTGTTCGGGCTACAAAGGATGCCGCTCTTTCTCCAAATATGGGCAGAAAACTTCTTCCTCGCCATTGCTGCCTTGCTTGTGGCATGGTTGTTGGTGGAAATCACTCAAGTGCCAGTTAGCCAACTGATGCAGGCCACCATCAGTCACACCACTTTCGACTGGCAACTTTCATTGGGATTCCTGATTATACTTCCTGTCGTGACTTCCATTTATCCGTTTGTACGATACAACTTTATGCCTCCGATGGTTTCCATCCGTTCCATTGCCGGAAACCGTCAATCCGTTGTAGTCCGTATGGGATTCTTGTTTGTACAATACATCATTACTACATTGCTGATAGTGGCATCGCTCTATTTCAACAAGCATCTGCAATACCTGTTGAATACCCCTCCTGGTTATCAGTCAGAGAACATTCTAATGGCAGAATTAATCCATGAGTTTTATTCTTTGGAATATAAAGCTACAGATTTTGAAGCTGCAAAAACTCGGGGACAACGTATCCAGCAATTATTAGACGAATGTCCTTACATCGAAAATTGGGCAAAGGAAAGAGCAACCTTGCTTGGCGATGGAAGCATCAGCGAATTTATAAACGACAAGGACCATAAACTTAGTGTTAGAACGATGTTTGTTTCAGGTAACTTTTTTCGTATCCATGGACTAAAATTAGTAGAAGGAGAAATGATAGAACCTGAAGCTTTCTCTGATAGCCATTTATATCTTAATCAAGCAGCTTTGAAAGCTTTCGGTTACACGAATTATAAGGACGCTTTCTTAAGAACAGAACGTCCTTTATGGGTAACAGTTATCAACGGGAAATTGATAGAAGGAGGTATGAAACCGATGCCAGTTACTGCGGTTGTGAAGGACTATTATGCCGGACATCTTACCGAGGGTATTAAGCCTATTGCCTATCTGGTATCAGCAAGTAACAATCTCGACCGAGTTTATCTTAAAGTAAAGTCCGGCCATGAAAAAGACATCATCGATTATCTGAAAAAGATAGAACAGGAAGTGTATCATACCGACGACTTTAAATATTCCTGGTTGGCCGACGACGTGAAAGCTCTTTACAAAGAAGACCGCCAGATAGCCACCATCTATTCCGTCTTTGCCCTGATAGCCATTGCCGTGTCATGCCTCGGCCTGTTCGGAATCTCGCTTTTCGACATCCGTCAGCGTTATCGCGAAATTGCTATCCGTAAGGTGAATGGAGCAGGATTGAAAGACTTGTACCGGCTGCTTTTCCGCAAGTATCTGGCCGTATTGGGAGCATCGTTTGTGGTAGCTGCCCCGTTGGCCTACTACCTCATCTACCGATACACGGCCGACTTTGCCGTAAAGGCTCCCATCAGCATCGACATCTTTGCACTGGCTTTGCTCTTGATTAGCCTCATCTCGATGAGTACGCTCTGGTGGCAGATACGCAAAGCTGCAAATATCGACCCGGCAACGGTGATGAAAACTGAATAAAGGTTGAAAATAGGTTTCACAAGTTTCACAGGATTATAACTAACTGATTTACAAGCGACAGGCGTGAAACTTCAAGCATTCACAATAGTTTCACAGGTTTCACACCTCCATAACATCAGGTGAAACTTGTGAAGCTTGGTGAAACCATGCTAGTTTCACATGTAAGCATTGAATATCAACAAGTTGCACATCGGTGAAACCTGTGAAACCTATTTTCGAAAGTTATTAATGGGAATCAAAACAAGAAGGCGAATTTAAAAAACGTCAAGGCGTTTGAAGTAAAACCTCAAGGCGTTTGTATGAAGTGTGCGATTCCGCACTCAGAAAGTTCGAAAACGCACACCTTTTCACAAGCATCCAAAAGCATTACATCCTAACAACCAGCAACTTAACACTCTGGCACGATTTTTGCTTTAGAATTTATATAGAAGAACAGAATAAAAACTATCTTTAGCATCATGATTACACACTATCTGAAAGTTGCTTTACGCAATTTATTAAAATACAAGACACAGACCTTTATTAGTATTCTAGGGCTGGCAGTAGGGTTTATTTGCTTTGTCCTTTCTGCCTTTTGGATTCATTATGAAATGACATACGATGCCTTTCATAGAGATGCCGAACGCATCTATTGGGTAACAACCAATGACGTGATGCGTCTTCCTTATCCTATAGGGAAACATTGGCAAGATAATTATGCCGAAATAGAAGATTATGCCATCTTTGAAGCTTACGACCAAAGACTCTACTACAACGAGAAAAAGGGAGAGACCTATTTCTCATTCGCCGATAGTTCTTTCATGAACATGATGGATATCCGAATACTGGAAGGAAATGCCAATTTCATGACATCGGAAAAGGGAGAAATAGCCATTACAGAAGATAAAGCCAAAGAACTGTTCGGCCATGAAAGTCCACTTGGTAAAGAGGTACGATTAGGAAATCAAAAGCAAACCATCTGTGCCGTAGTAAACGGATGGGGCAAACATACCAACATCCCCTACGAATTCATGGGGAACTTGCGTTATTCCAAAGAATGGTTTGCCCGTATTTTTCATGTATTGATAAAGGTGCATCCTGGAAGTAACATAAAGGAATTGGAAAGAAAGATGAACGAAAACATCCCCAAGGAGATGAAAAAGAACAATTACGGTTCAATCCCTACATTCAAACTGATTCCATTAACCCAAATACGATATACTGAAGGCTCGCCTACGAAAAAAGAAACTGATATTACATTCAATTACATCGTATACATCTCCATAGCCGGACTTCTTATCATCATCTGTGCCCTGACCAATTATGCTTCAGTTTTCATTAACCGCATCCGCATTCGACGGAAAGAATTAATGCTTCGCCGGGTAAACGGTTCGTCCATTTATGCTATAACCACTTTGCTAACCGTAGAATTCGTGTGCTTGCTCATAACAGCCCTATTCATCGGGTTTGCATTGATTGAAATCGTTTTCCCTTGGTTCTGCCAATATGCCCAAATTACGACACCACGAATAGAGGTTTACCAAGAGAGTGCCTTATATGCTTTGGTGATAACTCTTTTTACCGTTTTGTGCTTCGGAAGCATCAACTTCTATCTACAACGATTCTCCATTTCTCATGATGCAAACAACTATCATAGCAGGGGAAAAGAAGTGTTTGCTCGGAAAGGCAGCATTGTTCTACAACTGATTATCAGCATGTCGTTCATATTCTGCACAATTATCATAAACAAGCAACTTCATTATCTGAAGAATACCGATTTAGGTATGACACACCACAATATCGGAAGCCTTGCCATTTGGTCGAACGAAGATATGAATGTATGGAAAGAAAAAATCGAAGCTTTACCCATGGTGATCGAAGTGCTTCCACCTAAATATTTACCGTTGACAACAATGCATAGCATGATGTCGACCGACATAAATCAATGGGACGGATTGGTAACAACTCCCGACAAAGCCATCAACCTTGAACTGATTCCTAGCAGTAAAGAATTCTTTGAGTTATATGGCATAGAACTATTGGCCGGTGATTGGATAACCGAGAAATCATCCATTGCAGACATATGCATCACCGAAAGTACTGCTCATCGCCTTGGTTGGACAGTGGACGAAGCTATCGGCAAACGCATTTCTGCCGGTGATAAAGTGTCAATGGTGGTAACCGGTGTTGTAAATGACTGTGCTTATTACAGTCCCTCAGTACAGCCTCCAGCATCCGCTTTTTATAACACCGAGAAACAAAAACACATGTGGTTCAGATGTTTTGTGCTTTTCAAATTCCAAGAAGGCACCTGGGACAAGTGTAAACAAATGATTGAAGAAATGTACGAAAAAGAATGTCCGGACAAATGGCTCCGACTATACAACGAAGAAGAGGAATACGCAAAATACTTACACTCCGAAAGCATGCTTACCAAGTTATTGGAAGCAGCCTCGATAGTTTGCATCCTCATTTCGATCTTCGGCATCTATTCTTTGGTGACTCTCACCTGCGAACAACGTCGGAAAGAAATAGCCATCCGCAAGGTAAATGGTGCCAAGACAAAAGATATTCTGAAAATATTTGGCAAAGAATACATGCAACTCTTGTTGATTGCTTCCGCTCTAGCATTCCCCGTCAGTTATGTGGTCATGAAAGAATGGTTGGAAGCCTATAACCGACAGATTACTATCGGCATCACTCCGTTTGCCATCATCCTCGTCGGTATAGCTGCTTTTATCGTCCTTTGTATCGGCCATCGGATATGGAGAGCCGCCAACGAGAATCCGTCCGAAGTAATTAAAAGTGAATGAAAAACAAGTACCACTTTATTTTGTTATCAAAAAGGAATAACTATCTTTGTAATATGAAAACGACATCTGAAATATTAACCTTGCTAAAACAATACAAGACAAAAGCTTGTACATTATATGGTATTACTCGTCTTGGCTTGTTCGGTTCAGTAGCTAGAGGCGAACAAGCGGAATATAGTGATGTTGATATTTGCTACGAAGGAAAAGCTCCCAGCTTCCTTACCCTTGACCGCATTCAACAAGAATTGGAAGAATTACTGGAATGCCCGGTAGACCTTGTCAGAATACGAGACAACATGAATCTCACATTGAAAAAAAGAATCCAAGAAGAAGGTATATATGTTTGATAAGGAATTAGTCATAGACAATCTGCGAACAATAAAGAAGGTATTGGAGACAATTATCGAGCGAAAGAATGTGGTTGCTTCATCCGATGATTTTTTACATAGTTCTGAAGGAATGATGCGTTTGGATGCTATTTGTATGAATCTCATTGCACTAGGTGAAGTAACGAAAGGACTTGATAAAATAACAAAAGGTCAATTCTTACCCAAATATCCAGAAATTTATTGGAGTGGAGTAATGCGTATGCGTGATAAAATAGCACACCATTATTTTGAGATTGATACTGATGTGGTATTTCAAACCATAGAAGAAGATATACCTAGAATGCTACAAGTTATCACCCGAATGCTTAATGACATCGAATAACCCCTAACGATTTACCATAATCTTACCCGAAAAGGCTTCCTTAAAGGAGGCCTTTTTTGTATAGTACTAGGTGTGAACGTGCGAAATCGCACGCAGAAAGTTCGAAAACGCACACCTTTTCGCAAGCATCCAAAAGCATTATATCCTCACAACCAACAACTTAACACTTTGGCACGATTTTTGCTCTAGAATTTATATAGAAGAACGGAATAAAAACTATCTTTAGCATCATGATTACACACTATCTGAAAGTTGCTTTACGCAACCTGTTGAAATATCGTACACATAGCATCGTTTCAGCGTTATGCTTAGCGGTAGGCATAACATTCTTCACATTGGTTTCACACTTTATTAATGGAGTGATGAACCAACATAGCTTTCCTCGCTCAGAAGAAAGAATTTCTTTCTATGCAACGAAGGGAGATAACGGACAGACCTTAAGATGGGAAGATGCCATCTTCCTACAAAATCAGCACATCACAGGTATTGACAGTTTGTTTGCATCAACCCCTTTAACCCGAAACGCTGAGGTTACTTTGTTTGACAACAATCAGCGTGAATATCCATTTTTGGTGAAATGTAAGATGATGTCACCTAATTATTTTTCTTGTAGAAACATCGAACTAACTCATGGGAAGCGTAGTCTGATGGCTAAAGATGAAGTTGTGGTATCTGAAAACTTTGTGCGTCGTGCTCTAGACGGACAATCTCCTATCGGCTTGATTTTACGAGTCGACGCAGGGCTTCCCAAAAGTTGCTCCATCAAGAATTTTAAAATCGTAAATGTCGCCAAAGTAGATGAATCAATGCAGTTAGGAGAAATATTCTTTCATCCCGATGTGGCACCCAAATGGAGATACAGCATAGAAAGTTTCTTGAATGGTGAGGCTTCATTCACAGAAGTGAATAAACAGTTAAGTAAACTTGTTTGGCCCGAAGGCAGAATTACTTCTTGTTGGGCATGGCAAGAAGGGAAAGATGCTACAGGCGAAGCCCTGGTTGCCTTACTGGTTCGGGCTCTTTCTTCGTTAATTCTTCTAAGTGGTTTAATCAACTTCCTGAAGTTCATTATTCAGATGTTCTATAATCGCCAACGGGAGTTGAATATCCGCCAATGTCTAGGTTCTAACTGGAAAGGGCTGTTTTCATTACTTTTTGCAGAAGTGTTTTGGATGATGTCGGTAGCTTTTCTTTTGTCATTGCTTATTTCAGAAGTAAGTATAGCTTTGATAAATCACATTATACCTTCAGATGAATTAATGGTTACTTACTCTATGGATAGAATTATTCTACAACAAAGTCTGGTTTATTTAGGAGTGCTAGTCGTTTGTTTGATTATTATTCTTTTCCCCGTATATAGGTTTAGAAAGACTCATGTTATTCATCCTGTTTTGCAGAAAAGTAACAAGCATATATTCCGTTATACAATGATTGGAATACAACTTGCCATTTCCATATTTTTTGTTGGGGGCGTATGGACAATCAGCCTTTTCTTCAATGAATTAATTGGTGAGGCATACAATCCGCTTTCAGTAAAAGAGGAACAACAAATTCTATCTATTCCTATAAACTCCGAACGAATGCGGACTAATTGGGGTGAAATAATTCAAGAGGTACAAGCCATACCTGGATATGAGAAATACACCTATTTTACTTCGCAAAATGAATTGAAAGGTTTTACCTACATGGAGTACAATAAAAATGACAAGGAATCCATTCCTGTCATCATGCAACAGGGAGATCCGAACAGCTTCGCTTTCTTTCATATTCCAATGGTTGGACAAAAGGATGTAACGGCAGAAAGCAATCGAGTATATGTGAGTGAACGATTTATGAACCACTTGCAGGCCGATGGAAATACAGGAACAGTCCGACTAAATGGAAACGATTATCAGATTGCAGGTGTATACAAAGAATTATATCGGCGAAGAGAGACAAATGCTGAACATTTGTATGCTGGAACAATCTTTTTACCTGCCGATGAAAAAGGTTATTGCTTCTTGAAATTTGCCTCAGAAACAAACATGAGTACCGTTCGTAAAGAAGTTGAAGAAATTTTTCGGAAATATATTCCTTACACCTTGCCTTTGGAAATTATCCCATTGAATGAGGTAACAGATGATATGGTGGATACTATTGTGTTGCTGATGAAATGCGGTATGATACTTGGCATTGTAAGTTTAATCTTAGTTGTATTAAGTGTGTATTCGGCCATTTCGATTGATACAGTAGGACGACAAAAGGAAATCGCCATTCGTAAAATAAATGGTGCAACAAGTCGCAATATAGCATCACTGTTTGCTAGACCTTACGTTATTGTTTACTTATTTTCGTTTTTGTTTGTATATCCTATGCTACGGTTATTCTTAATTGAGCTGACGCAAGGCCAGGCAAATGTTGCTTATCAATGGAATTGGGTTATCGGCTTATTTATCGGATTCGCTCTGCTACTCTTTATCGTAACAGCACAAAAGATTCGACAAATCATGCACATCAATCCGGCAACCGTAATCAAAAAGGAATAACTATCCTTTGTTATATAGATTTTTTAATATGAGAACAAAGGAAGAATATCTTGACGACATTCAAATATTTAAAGAAGAATTAAGAGATAAGTTGAATCTGGTTTAAATGATTAATATCATGAGGCCTTTTTTATTGCTCACACGGTGTGAACGTGCGAAATCGCACGCAAAAAGTTCGAAAACGCACACCTTTTTACAAGCAGCCAAAAGCATTGCATCCTCACAACCAGCAGCTTAACACTTTGGCACGATTTTTGCTCTAGAATTTATATAGAAGAACGGAATAAAAACTATCTTTAGCATCATGAATATAGCATTGAATCTCAAATTAATTGTCCGCAACTGGTGGAGAAATAAAATCCATTTCTTCATTTCCTTGCTCAGTCTTACCATCGGGCTGACATGCACCAACTTGCTCATTACGTTCTTTATTCATGAATACAATGTAGAAAGCAGTAACCCCGAACGGGAGAATATTTATATCCTACGACAAGACTCCCCCATGGAAGAAGGCGAAAAGGTTACGTTCACCAATGGGCGAGTAGTTTCGCAGATTAAAAACAGCTATGCCGAAATAGCAAGCATGTTGAGAATTGGAGTTAACCGCGTAAGCAAGTATGAGTACCAAGGAAACGAACTGCCTCGCCCCCTTGCTTTAGAAGTTGATTCAACCCTGACCGAATTCTTCCCTTACGAAGTGGCAGAAGGAAGTTTGCATGAAGTGCTGACCACTCCCGGCAAGGTGGCCTTATCGGCCGATTATGCCCGACAAATATTCGGTGCTCAAAGTGGAATGGGTGAAATCATAGAAACACTGGATGGCCAAAAGAACCGAAAATCGTACCAAGTTGCCGCTATTTTAAAAGAACGGGCACAGTCCTTCCTCAAGTTCGACCTATTGATGGGTACCCAAGATAACTTCGTTGGAGGAGCGGCCTTGCTGAAGTTGCCTACAGGGACAAATATCCAGGCTTTGCAACAAAAAATCAGAGACGACAAAGTACCCACCTTAATGCCGGGAAAGACACAATATTACATCCAGCCTATCAAAGACATTTATTTCGGACAAGAGCCGAACAGCAAGCAGGAACCATTGACCTATCTGCATCAAACCAACGTGCAACTATTATACATTGCCTTGGCATCGGCATTGCTGGTACTGGTCATCGCTTGCTTCAACTACAGCAATCTGAACCTAAGCCGCACGTTACAACAGGTGAAGATGATTCACATTGAAAAGCTGATGGGAGCCAAACTAAAAGAAATCAGAATGCAACTGTTTCTGGATGCTATGCTGACGGTAGTACTCAGCTTCTTGTTGGCACTGCTATTGCTGAACGATATTCTGCTTTGGTTTAACGAGTTGCTCTCCGTCCAGCTTTCTTACAGCTTCTTCTTCAGCGGGCAAGTATTACCGTTGTTACTCTGTTTCATTTTCATATTGGCCGTTGTACCCGGCCTATACATCAGCCATCGCTTGTCACGCCAATCGCTCAGTGATTTTAGACTCCAATATACCGGTCGCAACAAACAACATCTGATAGGTGTATTGGTTACCTTGCAATTCATTCTGTCGATTGCGTTGATATATGCCACCACCCTTGCACAAAGTCAGCTGAGCTTGATGAGACAACATGCTAACCGATACGAAAACATGATAGAAATAGGTGACATGTTCAGCGGCCCAGCCCTGCAACCTTTCCAACAAAAATTGGCAAATATCCAAGGGATAGAATCCACTACCCTATCCAGCAATTCCATACTGGGTGGATTCATCATGCAACTTACCATACAGAAAGAAGATGGTTCGGAAGAAATGCGTGCCTTAACGTTTATCCATTCAGACAGCACCTTCCTTCCTACCATGAATGTCCGGATATTGCAAGGTATGAGCCCCCAAGAAGCATTGAGCAAATACGACTCACCTTTCTACATCAACGAGAATTATGCCCGATGGACAAACACCGGGTCGGAAGACATTGGTGTCAAAAAGAAAAAGGACATTAACCCTCAATACTTTCCTCAGGCAGAAAATGTGTTGGCCGGCATCATCGAAAACATCCCGACCAACTCGTTGCAAGAGGAAATCATAGCACAAGAGATAACACTCCATGAAACCGGTGATCCTTACCTCTCAAAAAACGGGAGGTACATACAAATCCGAATCAAGCCCGATAAACGGGAAGAAACCATTGCTGCCATCAAACAATTGTATGAAGAAACGTTCGAAGGGCGAGACTATATTTATATGGACATGCACCATATGTTTTTGGACAGGAACAAGGAGTTGATACAAATGTCCGACATATTAAAGGCTTACTCGACGATAGCTTTATTGCTTACCTGTTTTGGGGTGTTCGGCATATCCTGGCATGCTGTCCGCCAACGTACTCGTGAGATAGCCATCCGCCAGATACACGGTGCCTCCATGAAAAACATTCTCTGGTTACTGAACCGCCCATTTGTGACGCAAATCTTCATGGCTTATGTGATTGCAATCCCACTAGGAGGAATAGGGATGCAACCGTGGTTGGAACAATTCACCATACGGACAGGATATAGTTTCGGACAATTCCTTTGGCCATTGATTATCATCAGTCTAGTATCGTGCTTGACGGTAAGCATACATACCTTCCTGGTGGCACGGAACAACCCGACCCAAAGTTTGAAAACAGAATAAAAAACATCTAAATACATACTATCATGATCAAGACAGAAAATTTACAGAAAATCTTCCAAACCGAGGAAGTGGAAACATGGGCGTTGAACAATGTCAGCTTGGAAATCAACGAAGGCGAGTTTGTGGCCATCATGGGACCTTCGGGTTGCGGCAAATCGACTTTGCTGAATATTCTTGGATTGCTGGACAATCCTACCAACGGTACTTACCTCTTGAACGGCACCGACGTTTCCAAGTTCACCGAAGCTCAACGCACCGACCTTCGCAAAGGTGTCATCGGTTTCGTATTTCAAAGCTTCAACCTCATTGACGAACTGAATGTGTACGAAAACATCGAACTCCCCTTGTTGTATATGGGCATTCCTGCCGCAGAACGCAAAAAAAGAGTGGAAGAGGCCATGGAGCGAATGGCCATCGCCCATCGGGTAAAACATTTCCCGCAACAACTTTCGGGAGGTCAGCAGCAACGTGTAGCCATTGCCCGTGCCGTAGTAGCTAACCCGAAAATCATCCTGGCCGACGAACCTACCGGTAACCTGGACTCCAAGAATGGCAAGGAGGTGATGGAACTCCTTACCCAACTGAATCGCGAAGGAACCACCGTAGTGATGGTTACTCACTCACAACATGATGCCGGTTATGCCAGCCGCACCATCAACCTCTTCGACGGGCAAGTTGTGAACGAAGTGAAGATGTAATACATATTTTTCTTATCTTTGCATCTGCAACTGAATAAGAAAAAACATGTATCAAGAAGCAATCAAGAAATATGTAGAACAACACGGCCATCAGCGTCTCAACCTGAAGGCTGTGTTGTTTGATATGGATGGAGTATTGTTCAACTCCATGCCTTACCATGCCGAAGCATGGAACAAGACCATGAGCCGGTTTGGCTTCAACCTCAGTAAAGAAGAAGCGTATCTGCACGAGGGCAGAACGGGTGCCGGCACCATCAACATCATCAGCCAACGCGAACGCGGGCACGATGCTACGGAAGAAGAAATCCAACAGATTTACAAAGCCAAAAGCGAAGAGTTCAACAGCTATCCCGAGGCAGAGCGAATGCCGGGAGCCTGGGAAGTGCTTCAGAAAATCAAAGCTGCAGGCCTGACCACCATGGTAGTTACCGGCTCAGGACAAGGCTCGCTATTGGACCGACTAAGTCATAACTTCCCGGGCATATTCCAAAAGGAGTTGATGGTAACAGCCTTTGACGTGAAGTTCGGCAAGCCGAATCCGGAGCCTTACCTGATGGCTTTGCAAAAAGGAGGACTGAAACCCGAAGAAGCCATCGTGATTGAAAATGCACCGCTTGGCGTACAAGCCGGAGTTGCTGCCGGCATCTTTACCGTGGCCGTCAATACCGGCCCCCTACCCGACCATGTTTTGCTTGACGAAGGAGCCAACTTGCTCTTCTCTTCCATGCCGCATTTCAACGAACAATGGGAAATGCTGTACGAGGCTTTAAAGCAAGGTTAAGGCTCCCCAATTAATCGGGTTTTCTTTCTTGTTTTAGCAAAACTTGATTATCTTTGTAGGATAGATAAAAGATTTTTCGTTAATCATTAAAAATATAAGACTATGAGAGTAATTATCGTAAACGATTATCAAGCAATTTCTCAGTGGGCTGCTAACTATGTAGCAGGCAAAATCAATGCTGCCAATCCGACTCCGGAAAAGCCGTTTATCTTGGGATGCCCTACCGGTTCGTCTCCACTCGGCATGTACAAGGCTTTGATTGAATTGTACAAGGAAGGTAAAGTGTCTTTCGAAAATGTAGTGACTTTCAATATGGACGAATATGTAGGTCTTCCGGAAGAACACCCTGAAAGCTACCATTCATTCATGTGGAACAACTTCTTCAGCCACATCAACATCAAGAAAGAAAATGTACATATCTTGAACGGTAATGCAGCCGACTTGAACGCAGAATGTGCCGCTTACGAAGCAGCTATCGAAGCAGCCGGTGGTATCGACTTGTTCATGGGTGGTATCGGTCCTGATGGCCACATCGCTTTCAACGAACCATTCTCAAGCCTTTCAAGCCGCACTCGTATCAAGACCTTGACAACTGATACTATCATCGCCAACTCTCGTTTCTTCGACAACGACGTGAACAAAGTTCCTAAGACTGCGTTGACTGTAGGTGTAGGTACTGTGTTGGCAGCTAAGGAAGTGTTGATTCTTTGCAACGGCCACAACAAGGCTCGTGCATTGCAAGCAGCAGTAGAAGGTCCGGTTTGCCAAGAATGGACCATCTCTGCACTTCAGCAACACCAACACGGCATCATCGTTTGTGATGAAGCTGCTACCGACTTGTTGAAGGTGGGTACTTACAAGTACTTCAAAGATATTGAAAAGGACAACATTTAATTTGTATTTATGAGAACAAACCTAAGTTCACAGATTTCTCTAAACAGAGTTTCTACCAAATATTACAAACCCGAAAACGCAGTAGAACGCTCCGTACTCACACGGTTTGAAAAGGTGCCGACAGACATCTACGAAACTGTGGACGAAGGAGTGTGTCATATTGCCAATGAATTGGCCGGAAGAATCCGCGACCGCCAACGCGAAGGCAAGTTCTTCGTGATTGGTGCCGGCACGGGAGCTTCTTTGCGTCCGTTGTATGCCGAACTGGTACGCAAGCACAAGGACGAAGGATTGAGCTTCCGCAATGTGGTTCTTTTCAACTTGTACGAATACTATCCCTTGTCGGCCGAAAGTGCAGGCAGCAGCTTTGCCCAACTGACCGAACTCTTTGTAGGACAAGTTGACATCGACAAGCAAAACGTGTTTACCATCGACGGAACCATCCCACAAGAAGCCGTGTTTGAATATTGCCGTTTATACGAGCAACGCATCCAGACATTCGGCGGATTGGATATCGCCTTAATGGGAATCGGTCGAGAAGGAAACATTGCCATGAACGAACCGGGTTCCAACCAGAACTCACTCACTCGCCTGATTTTGATTGATGCCACTTCGCGTGCCGAAGCTGCCCACAACTTGGGTGTAGACAATCTGCCTCCATGTTCCATCACATTGGGTATCTCAACCATCCTTTCTGCCCGCAAAATCTATTTGTTGGCATGGGGAGACGACAAGGCAGACATCATCCAGAAAGCCGTGGAAGAAAAGGTGAGCGACACGCTTCCTGCCTCTTATTTGCAGACTCATACCAATGCAAACGTCTGCATTGACTTGGCAGCAGCATCGCACCTCACCCGTATCCAACGCCCATGGCTGGTAACTAACTGCGAATGGAACGACAAGCTTATCCGTAGTGCCATTGTATGGCTCTGCCTCCGCTTGAAAAAGCCAATCCTGAAACTGACCAACAAGGATTACAACGAAAATGGTTTGAGTGAGTTGTTGGCTTTGTATGGCTCGGCCTATAACGTGAACATCAAAATCTTCAACGACCTGCAACACACCATCACCGGCTGGCCGGGAGGTAAACCGAATGCCGACGACACCTATCGCCCCGAACGTGCTAAGCCGTTCCCCAAGCGAGTTGTCGTATTCTCTCCTCATCCAGACGACGATGTCATCTCGATGGGAGGCACCATCCGCCGATTGGTCGAACAGGGTCACGATGTACATGTAGCTTATCAAACCTCCGGCAACATTGCAGTAGGCGACGAAGAAGTGATTCGTTTCATGCACTTCATCAACGGATTCAACCAGTTGTTTGAAGAGAATGCCAACGAAACCATCAAGAGTAAGTATGCCGAAATCAAGCAATTCTTGAAGGAAAAGAAGGAAGGCGACATGGATAGCCGCGACATCCTGACCATCAAAGGATTGATTCGCCGTGGCGAAGCACGTACTTCTTGCACTTACAACCAGATTCCGTTGTCGCATTGCCACTTCCTGGACTTGCCTTTCTATGAAACCGGCAAGATTGAGAAGAACCCAATCAGCGAAGCCGATGTAAACATTGTACTCGACTTGTTGCGTGAAGTTCAACCACATCAGATTTATGTAGCCGGTGACTTGGCCGACCCACATGGCACTCACCGCGTTTGTACCGATGCCGTTCTGGCCGCTATCGATGTAGAAAAAGAAAACGATGCCGAATGGTTGAAGGAATGTCGCATCTGGATGTATCGCGGAGCTTGGGCAGAATGGGAAATCGAAAACATCGAAATGGCTGTGCCTTTCAGTCCTGAAGAATTACGTGCTAAGCGTAATTCCATCCTGAAGCATCAGTCGCAGATGGAAAGTGCTCCATTCCTGGGTAACGATGAACGCCTGTTCTGGCAACGAAGCGAAGACCGTAATCGCGGAACCGCTTCCTTGTACGACCAGCTTGGCCTTGCTTGCTACGAAGCCATGGAAGCTTTTGTGGAATACAAACCTTTGTAATTTTACATAGTAAAAGAAGAAAGGCTGTGTCAAAATAGAAATTCTTTATCAACGTGTCATTCTGAGCATTGTTCAGGATGACACGAGATATTGATAGCAATTCCGTATAATGACACACCCACTTCTTTTCTATATTAAATTTAAGTAATCATCCAAAGTCGTATCTTCTCCAACACCCATTTTTTCTTTCAAACGAAGCTTCCGACGACTGACAGAGTTCTTGCTAATGCAATAAATATCCGACAAGCTCTGCAAAGAAACATGAATCCGAACCAAACAACAGAAATTGATTTCTTTGTCCGTTAAATCAGGAAAGGCTTTCTTCAGTTTACGGGTAAAATCAGCATATCCACTATCCAACATCAACCGTATCTCTGCCCAATCCGATTCGGATAAACGAATGGGTTGCTCTTTTTCCGAAGTAGAAAGCTTCTCAAACACATGCATCCGCTTGAATAGTTCCTCACGCATCCGTGCATCCTTCTCCCTCATCAATGCTTCCCGTTCACGAAGTAAGCTCAATTCCTCTTGTTGTTTCAGAACAACATTTTCCTGTATCAAACGTTTACGTTCATTCACCCTTCTCTGGTGAATGTAATAGAACACAAAGCCACTTATCAGCACCAATACAAATAATGTCAATCCCAAAATAAGAATAACATGATTCTGACGCTCCACCTTCAGTTCATTCAGTTGGTTTCTAATCTTCAAAGCCTCGAAATCGTGATTCTTTTCCTCATTGGCCAGAGAGAAATGGATATCGTCCCACACCCGTTGAGCATTGTGATACATACGGAAAGTTTCCTCATCGGATTGACGAGTCTTAGTTATCACTCCCATCCGTTCGTAAGCCAGTGATGCGATGTAGTCATTACCGGTTTCTGTAGCTATCCGATAGGACTTCATCGCCGAATCAGGTTCATGCATCGCCGACCAATAATCGCCCTTTACCAAATGGTAATAAGGTACATCCGAACGGTTCATCCGCTGTCTAACTTTCATCAAATATTCCGTTGCCTTGCGAACATCCTTAACATCGACAAGCATATTCAAGACCAACCGATTCAAATAAAAGAGATTCTGAGTCGTATCCAGTTCCATCGATTGAAGATAACAAGCTATAGACGAATCTGCCTGCCCATTCATCTGATGAAGGATAGCTTGCTGCTCATAACCATAATGGGGTTTCCACAAGCGAAACCGCATCGCCTCCCCAATATAATGGAAAGCAGAATCAATTTCTCCCATCATCTTCTTGGTATGAAGTTTGTAGTTATACCATTTCGCAGAATCGCTCCGAGTCAACAGATAATGTTTCAAATCATGAGCCAAAGAATCAACCTTCTGCCATTCGTTCAACTTATTGTAGTAATAGAGCAACTCTATCTGCCGGCACCGAAAAGCCCGTTCATGTCCTATCGGATAACGTCGCTTCATAATACTGACAAAGGAATCTACTTGTTGTTTCCCGAGCGACATCAGATAGTTGTTCGATGCCATCATGCGAAAATACTGATAGTCGATGCTTTCATCCGAAGTGAGCGATGCCGAGTCTACCGACAACAGATAGTATTGCATACTGTCATAATCCACTCCCCACAAGGCCTCCACCTTGTCGAGATAGTATCGGTTGCCTCGACATCCCATCAAAAGCATACATACCAAGAATAAATACAACAGTTTTCGCATATGGCTACAAACTTACGATGTTTCAGTTGTATTTACAAACCTCTTTTCAACTTTCCTATAAGAATATAATTGTTGTCGTTCTCGTCAATGGTCCCTAAAAGAGATTTCATTTGCTCTTGCCTGTCGGCAGCCAATTTATTCAATCCTTTTTCCAATCGTTCCATTAAAACAGCCGGTTCGATGTTAAGCGTGTAATATCCGTTACTAAACTGAAAAGGCATGTATTTCTCCGATTCATTATCCAGATAGTCATTATTCAGACGAAAGAACGTTCCTTTCCCGCTTTTCTTATCCACCATATAAAAGCTTCTGCCCCTTGTCTCATATGTATTCTCACTGATCTGCACCGGTACCTCCAACGAACCGATATAATGACCGGGGAAATCTATATAGTTATGAATGGTTATATCCCTTTGCCCATAATCCAACGTAAACTTGGGCAAAAGCTTTCCACTTTCCATGTTCAGATAGTATAACGTATCTTTCCTCAGTTCGAAAAACGTAGCAAGATGAGCATCCAAAGCATCGGACGAAGCCTTGGCTGAAATCACTTCGTTACTGAAGTCGGGAGTCACCTTCAAGTGGTTCATTGGTACTTCGTGAAGAAAGTTTCCTTCCATATCCTGTACCCATGCCACCACCGGCAGATAATTGAATGGAAGCAATATCACTGCCACCCGATTCTTTGCGGCATCTACTTTAAACTTTCCTTTGGGGACAATCAACTTCTCGTACTTCTTGTTCAGCGGAATGTCCGAGAGATATTCTCCCCTCAAATTATATACAAGAATAGACTTGGCATTCCAAGGTAGAAGATAAATACGTTCCGCCTGTTCGTCTATCTGCATGTCATATACCATGGTGTATTCACCCGGGCCTTGACCGATGCTTCCCACATTACCCACATACGACCCGTCGCGTCGGAAAAGTTTACACGGCACATTCCCCGACCTGCCCACAAGGATATAATTATCGGATACAAATACCGAACCTTGTCCTACCAAAGCCTCATCCCTTGTGTCCAGCTTCACAACCTCGAAATCTTCCACCCAATAGCTCAACGGAAGATCAAGAGTATCTTTAAGTAACCCCAATTCGCATACAGTTACTTCCTGACCGTCCACTTCCACCGAATGTGCCACTACCGGCAAGTCATCAACCATTGAATAGGTTACGAACTTGGCTTCTTCCTGCTTACGTTCATCGCCATGTGATTGCTTTCCTCCCGAACAGGCAGCCAATGCTATCGCCATCACTACCCAACATACTTGCTTTGCTTTCATATCTGATGTGTTTTACATTTTATCATTACCAATACTTGATTATCATCTCCCTTTACCCGATACTTCTTGGCGAATTCGTCGGGACACGCATCCGCACCGGCCACACCTATCAACAAATTCGGATAAACACAAGCCAAAAGAGTAAAGTCGGGGCCACCCCAATCGTTCGTT
>JAFQNW010000148.1 GCA_017420875.1 Bacteroidaceae bacterium | reverse complement strand
GGTTCTCACTTGCCTTACGAAGAAAACGTAGCTTTGACTAAGAAGGTTGTTGACTACGCTCACCAATTCGACGTAACAGTAGAAGGTGAACTTGGTGTATTGGCAGGCGTTGAAGATGAAGTATCTTCTGACCACCACACATATACTGACCCAGAAGAAGTAATCGATTTCGCTACTCGCACTGGTTGTGACTCTTTGGCTATCTCAATCGGTACTTCTCACGGTGCTTACAAGTTTACTCCGGAACAATGTACTATCGATCCAGAAACTGGTCGTATGGTTCCTCCTCCATTGGCATTCGATGTATTGAAGGCTGTTGAAGCTAAGTTGCCTGGTTTCCCAATCGTATTGCACGGTTCTTCTTCAGTTCCACAAGAAGAAGTTGAAACTATCAACAAGTTCGGTGGTGCTTTGAAGGCTGCTATCGGTATTCCAGAAGAATGGTTGCGTGAATCAGCTAAGTCAGCTGTATGTAAGATCAATATCGACTCTGACTCTCGTTTGGCTATGACTGCTGCTATCCGTCAGACATTTGCTGAAAAGCCAGCTGAATTCGACCCACGTAAGTACTTGGGCCCAGCTCGCGACAACATGGAAAAGATGTACAAGCACAAAATCATCAACGTGCTTGGTTCTGATGGCAAGTTGAGCTGCTAATCTAAGAGCATAAATAATAGAAAGGGTTGCGGAAGCAACCCTTTTCTTATAGGAATATCATTGTCATTTCTTCAACGCCTCAATGATAAGGTCAGCTACCTTTTTGCCGGAGAGAAGCATGCCGCCGAAGATAGGTCCCATGCGAGGGGTACCACTCACAGCCGAAGCCGCCATACCGCAAACATAGAGTCCTGGATAGATTTCCTTTGTACCATTGACAACTTCTTCTTCACCAGCTATCACATCCAATGAACGTTCGCCGATGACATCTCCTGTATCAGTGGCCAAACGGATGCCATTCTTACGAGCCACTGTGCGGCACATTTCGCTATCATGTCCGGTTCCATCGATGACACATTTCGCCAGAATGTTGAGTGGGTCAACATGCATACCTTCTCTAAGTACCGGAGTCCAATTGACTACCACACCGCTCACTACATCGTTCTTGAAAATGACATCTTCCACAGAATAGCAGTTGAAGATGGTAGCTCCTGCATGTACAGCTTTGTACAACAGGGCCGAGGTGCTTTCCACCGAATCCATGACATACAGATGGTCATTGTACGCTTCGTAGTTGATGTCAAATTCCTGGATGATGTGCAGTGCTTCTTCCTGAACCACAATCTGGTTGAACATCATGGCACCGCCCCACATACCACCGCCCGGTGATAACTTTCTGTCAAACTGAGCCACTTTCAAACCGGCTTTGGCAAGGTAATAAGCCGCTACAATACCGGACGGACCACCGCCCACAATGGCTACATCCAAGTCCAGGTTTCTCTCTAACTTCTTGAAATAGGTACTGATAATACCTTGGGATACATTTCTTTCAATCATAATTTTATATATTTAGATGTTGATAATTATTCGTCGCAAAGGGTGTGGCTAATCTTCATGGCACAGAAGTTAGGGCCACACATCGTACAATATTTTCCGCCTACATTGTTGGAGGTCTTGTAATACTCCAATGCCTTTTCCGGGTCGAGACTGAGGTTGAACTGGTCTTTCCATCGGAATTCATAACGGGCTTTGCTCAAGGCATTGTCGCGGACGATGGCTCCCGGGTGTTGCTTGGCAAGGTCGGCGGCATGAGCAGCCAACTTGAAGGCAATGACACCGTTGCGGACATCTTCCTTGTCGGGCAGAGCCAAATGCTCCTTGGGAGTGACATAGCAAAGCATCGCTGTACCCAGCCAACCTATCTGTGCGGCTCCTATGGCCGAAGTGATATGGTCGTAACCGGGTGCAATGTCGGTCACCAAAGGGCCTAAGGTATAGAAAGGAGCGTTGTGGCACTTCTCAATCTGTCGTTCCATATTCTCCTTAATCTTATGCATGGGCACATGACCGGGACCTTCGATAAATACCTGTACATTTTTGGCCCAAGCCTTTTCCACGAGTCCGCCCATGGTGTCCAGCTCGGCAAATTGTGCTTCGTCATTGGCATCATGGATGCTGCCCGGTCTCAATCCATCGCCCAACGACAAGGCTACATCGTACCGGGCAACAATGTCGCATATATCATCAAAATGCTCGTACAGGAAACTTTCTTTTTGGTGAATCTGGCACCATCTTGAAATGATGCTTCCTCCACGGCTGACTATTCCCGTCAGGCGGTTGGCTGCCAACATGATGTTCTTCAGCCGGATACCGCAATGGATGGTAAAGTAATCTACCCCCTGTTCGCATTGTTCGATTAGTATATCACGGAATATCTCCCAATTGAGATCTTCGGCCTTTCCGTTTACCTTTTCCATAGCCTGATAAATAGGTACTGTACCTACGGGGACAGGACTGTTGCGAAGAATCCACTCTCGGGTCTCGTGAATGTTGGGCCCGGTTGATAAGTCCATGAGGGTATCACCTCCCCATTTGCTGCTCCAGATGGCTTTTTCTACCTCTTCCTCGATGCTCGACGAAGTAGCCGAATTGCCGATGTTGGTGTTTATTTTGGTCAAGAAGTTCCGTCCGATAATCATCGGTTCCGATTCCGGATGGTTAATATTAGCTGGGATGACGGCTCTTCCTTCGGCTACTTCCTTACAAACAAACTCAGGGGTGATGTGAGTCTCGATGCCCAGTTCCTTGCAGTTCATGTTCTCGCGGATGGATACATATTCCATTTCGGGGGTAATGATGCCTTGTTTTGCATAATACATCTGACAGACATTTTCCTTGTCGTTTTCTGCTCTTTGGCGAATCCACGGTTCACGCAGATGCGGCAATCCCTTCTCTATGTCGATGGTTGCATGGTCATCACTGTATGGCCCGGAGGTGTCGTAGATGTAGATAGACGGATTGGGCATCTCTATCCGTTCGCCATTCTTAATGGATACGGTAGGCATCTGATTCACCTTACGCATACCTACTTTGATTTCCGGGTGGATGGTTCCCTGTACATAGACCTTTTCCGAACCGGGATAGCTGATTTTAAAGTTTGATTTCATATTTTCTTTGATGATTGTTTATTGTCGATTCGTGTTCAAGATCTCAATGATTTCTTTCATCTCTTCCACCGGATTCTCCGCACGAAGAATGCTGCTACTCAGAGCGATGCCATGTACTCCACTTTCCAATAATGAGGGAATGTCTTCTTTATGGATGCCCCCAATAGCTACTAGCGGAATGTGGATGCCACCTTCTTTCATACCCTTAAGAATGCTCCGATAACCTTCATGTCCGAGGATAGGAGCCAGGTTCTTCTTGGTCGATGTAAAACGGAAGGGACCGCAACCGAAATAATCAGGAATAGCCGATTGCAACGTAGTCCGAACATCGTCTAATGAATTGACCGTACCTCCGATGATGAAGGAATCTCCTAATAGCCGACGGGCTTCTGCGATGGGCATGTCGTTCTTGCCGAGATGTACCCCGTCTGCTTTTATCTTCTTGACTAACGAAACATGGTCGTCGATAATGAAGGTCGCTCCATAATCCTTGCACATCTTTTGTACAATGAGAGCGGTCTCTTCCAAAGTGGAGGCATCGGCATCCTTCATCCGAAGCTGAATCCATCGGCAACCGCCTTCCAAGGCAATGCGTGCCGAATCTACATAAGAGTATTTCTCCGTGTAATGGGTGATAAACTGTAATTTAGCATGTTCAGATTTCATGGACTTGCATTTTTAGAGGGTTAAAACCATGGTTTACGGGACCGAATCCTTGTCCGATTTCGATGTCGGCACCGGCACGGATAGCTTTGCTGATGTATTGCTTGGCGGCTGCAATCGCTTCTTCCAGACAAATTCCTTTGGCTAAATAAGCCGTGATGGCAGAAGAAAGGGTGCAGCCGGTACCATGAATGTTTCGGGTAGGAATAGACTCGGACGAGAACAAGGAAGATTGTATGCCGTTGGCCGATGGGCTAAACAGGATGTCTGTCTTTATGCTTCCTTCTTCGTGTCCGCCTTTCAGCAGAATGGCTTTGGCACCACCATCCAATAGACACTTGGCTGCCTTTTCTTTCTCTTCGTAGGTAGAAAGCGGCAGTTCGGTGAGGGCTTCCATTTCCGGAAGGTTAGGAGTGATGAGCATGGCCATCGGGAGAAGTTTTTGCTTCACCATGTCTTGTGCCTCGACGGACAACAGGCGGTGACCACTGCTAGATACCATGACGGGATCGAGGATAATCGGGAGTGAATACTTGCTGAGTGCCTCTGCTACGGCAAGCACGATTTCGACATTAGATAGCATGCCTATCTTGACAAACGAAGGATGAAGGTCGTCTATCACTGCCGTAATCTGGTCGTACACCATTTCGGGAGGGATAGGGCATTGGGCATGTACCCCTAGTGTATTTTGGGCGGTAATGGCCGTGATGGCGGTTGCTCCATACACCCCAAGGGCAGAAAATGTTTTGAGGTCGGCTTGTATTCCGGCTCCACCCGATGAGTCGGAACCGGCAATTGACAATACAATTGGATAAGTTTTTTTCGGATTCATACCACTATTTTTATTACAATTAGCTCTAAATAGTGGTACGGTATGTAGAATAGATTCCCTAAAGAGGGGAGGTACCAAAACGAAGACTCCAAACTTCCAGCGTCAGCATTATCTGTACTGGTGCAATGTGTATAATCTCAGCCACGGTAGCCCAAAGGCATTACCGGACACCACCATTCGAGTTCGACAACAAAGGTAATGAAAAAAATGTTTTGTCCAAATGTCTTTTAAAAAAGATAGAAAGTGGCATAATAAAAATTAGGCACGGATTATCCGTGCCTAATTTTTTATTTGATGGCAACCATGTTAAGTATGGATTGTTCTGCCGCCTTACGTGTCGATTCATCGATGGAAACTTCCGGTGCTTCTTGTTCCAAGCAACTGAGGATGTTCTCCAGTGTTATCATTTTCATATAGCGGCACTCGTTGCATTTTACGGTTGTATCAACGGTAGGGGCAGGAATGAATTTCTTGTCGGGGTACCTTTTCTGCATCTCGACGAGGATACCCGATTCAGTCACTACAATAAATTCCTTGGAGGTAGAGCTTCCGCAGTAATCCAGGATGCCTGCTGTAGAGCCCACATAATCAGCAATCTCAACCAGTGATGCCTTGCATTCGGGATGTACCACCACTTTTGCGTCAGGATGCTGTTCTTTGAGCTCGACAATCTTCTCCAACGAAAATTCCTCGTGCACATTGCATGCACCGTCCCAAATTACCATGTTATCCCGTCCGGTAATTTGCTGGATGTACGAACCCAGGTTACGGTCAGGGGCAAAGATGATGGGTTGTTCGCGTGGTATGCTTTCGACCACTTTCAGAGCGTTGGTTGATGTACAACATACATCTGTCAGAGCCTTGACACCCACAGACGTGTTTACATACGAGACCACCTTGTGCCCCGGATATTGTGCTTTGAGATTTGCCAAGTCCTTTGCCTCGCAAGACTCGGCCAAAGAACAACCAGCTTCGGGTACGGGAATCAGCACTTTTTTGTCGGGGGAAAGCACCTTGGCGGTTTCTGCCATAAAGTTCACTCCTGCAAAGAGGATGATTGGAGCATCGATATCACGTGCCTTGACGGATAGAGCCAACGAGTCACCTAAGAAATCGGCCACTTCCTGCACATCTCCGGTTGTATAATAATGTGCCAGGATCACTGCACCTTTTTCACGCTTGAGCTCTATGATACGTTTTTTAAGTTCGTCTTTAGTCATAATGCAAATCGGTTTTACTCAACCACAATGTTCATGCTGATGTCCATCCCTTTGACTGTATGGGTCAAGGCACCCACGCTGATGTAATCTACACCGGTAGAGGCGACCTCCTTCAATCGAGGGATGCTCATATTGCCCGAAGCCTCGGTCTTGATACCCTGGCCCGCAGCATGGATAATCTTGACAGCTTCCGTCATGGTTGGAGTGTCCATGTTGTCGAGCATGATGATGTCGGCTCCTGCCTCAATGGCTTGGTGTACCTCATCGATGTTCGTTGTTTCCACCTCTATCTTGATGCCTTGGGCAATACGTGAACGCACCTGTTCCACTGCCTTGGCAATACCGCCTGCCATCTTGATGTGGTTGTCTTTAATCATGGCCATATCGTACAATCCCATGCGATGGTTGGTACCACCTCCATGTTTTACGGCCATCTTGTCCAGTACGCGAAGGCCGGGTGCTGTTTTGCGAGTGTCCAGAAGTTCGGTGTGAGTATCGGTCAACTCCTTGACATATTTGGCTGTCTCGGTTGCAATGCCGCACATTCGTTGGAATATATTCAGTGACAGACGTTCGCCACGCAGTAGGGTGGGGTAGGTTGCTTCCACCTTCAGAATGACATCTCCTTTCTTTACGGTGTCGCCATCCTTCACATAGGGTGTGAAGACGATATCGTCTTGAAAGCGGAGATAGACCATTTTCACAATATCCAAACCGGAAATAACACCATCTTGCTTGGCAGTCATGGTAGCGACTCCATTCATGGATGCCGGAATGATAGACTCGGTAGTGATATCACCTGTGTTGATATCTTCCTCAATACCGAGGTCAAGAAGTTTGTTGATTAAGTTCTCGTACTGCATATCTCTTTAAAAATTAAAACACTTAGACAAAAACAAGTTGATATAATGCAAATGTATAAGTTTTTTTTAAGATTAATCTTATACCCTATAAAAAAGTGATGGGCTTCATCGTTTTTTGCCGATGAATTGTTGAAAGATTCGCAGAGATGGTTCCGTATAGATAAACCTTTTTGTAAAATAAGGTTTCTGCCTTCAGCCAATATTCAGCAACTACTTTTAATTGGGATTACTTCTATCGTGCCGAAATTATCAATGATAGTGTTCTTCTCTTCGTAAGTCAATATCGCTGAAGAATAGATAATCAAAGTGCAGATGTAAGTCTAGCCCAACGCTTGAAAATATGCATTACTGCTAAAATAATCATCGCTATTCCTAGATAGAAGTGCCATATCCCAATGGTGCTTCTTCTACATTCGCCTCCCAAAAGGATGATGCCGGTCGATGCTAGAAGAAGGAAGATTAGTGAAAGTACAGCAGTGGTACGGCTTTTGTTTCCTAATCCTTTTTGAAGCAAATGTTTATACCAGTTCCAATGCATCTTTACGTGGATAATTACTAGGAGCAATAATACGAAACTTGCTCCTATATGAAACGTTCCCCAAAAACGACAGGCTCCATGTCCCATACCATGTCCTAGCATATGAAGTTTAATACCTGAAAAGGCTGACAAAATAAAGGAAGGGAGCAAAGCCCAATCTACTATAAACTTGTTTTTCATTATCGTTCGGTTTTTAGTTTTGTTCTTTAGAACCATCCAAAAGCCAAAAGTTTAATCTATCGTGAGAATTTTTATAAATTCTGCCTTCAGCCTTCAGACTCCTTGTCTTTCAGCGAGTTCCGCTGAAGGCAGTCCGTTTCTGCCTTCAGCTTGCCTTCATGCTGCCTTCAACTTACCGGCACCACTCGATATACATTCCCATTCACTGTATGCACTCGCTCCGCACCGATGAGCGTCAAGGTCTTGCCAAACTGGTTGGCGTTCATGCCTCGCATGGCCGAGGGGAAACGCTTGGTCAGGAGCTCATAGAGTTGGGAAGCCGTTTGCAACTGATGTGCTTCTCCCTTTTCCGGCAAGCGGAAGCATTGGAAGAACACGTCGTGCGAAGGTGGCTGGATGTAGTACGGCTCGTTGTGCTTCATCAGTTCCTTTTCTTCCTCGCCGGTGAACCAATAACGCTCGCCATTGGCAAGCTCTGCTTTCAGTTGGGCGAAGAGCTGCTTGTGCTCCAAGGGCGTATTCTCTATCTTCTTCTCCACCTCGATGCAGAGGTAGCGTCGGCTTCCTGTCGGGTCGTTCAGCAGGTCGCGACGGTTGGAGGTGCCGATGAACGAGGCTATACGAGGC
>JAFQNW010000147.1 GCA_017420875.1 Bacteroidaceae bacterium | reverse complement strand
GTTTCCCCTCATAATCATACTTAACGAATCTTTTTACCATGTAATCGCCCATGTACACCCATTTATTCAATGTATCAACGGTAACATACATTGGCTTTACATATTCTCCCGGCCCATTCCCCTTTACACCAATTTTATTCAGGAACTTCCCCTTCCGGTTAAAGCGATAACAAGCTTCATAATCGAAAATGATAATATCCTTTGAAGTGACTACAAGGTTCATGATATTATTACCTAGCAAACATTCGTCCGTTGTTTCAAGGGGTAGGAACTCTATGTCGTCTGCAATTTGACTTACGTTCAACACCTCGGCCTTGTTTTGTGTAGCCGTATATACATCTATGCGATGTTCGTTTCCGACAATTTTCTTTTGCATGACCGGAATCTTTTGTCCATACATTGAAAGAGGCAAAAGCATTAAAATAAGGGATAGGATGTTTTTCATATGCTTTAAAATATCAATAACAAACGCTTAACAGACTACAAAGATAAACACTTGACTTAAATTTGCAACAATTTAGTCTAAAATTAACGTCATTTAAATCTTTGAACCTGTATACATAGTGAAAGATAGGAAAACATCATATTCACCGGTACTTATCGTAAGGCTATGAATAGTATTCAAAAAAGTAAAAAAGAAGGTAAAATCAGTGTGACAAAGAAAATAGTTGCAGATAACTTTTTCGATTCTTCAGCATAAGAAAGTTAATCATAAGTTTTGATTCGCAAATCAGAACTTATGATTCGCTAATCAGAACTTTTGATTGACGAATCAAAAGTTCTGATTAACTTTTTCTTCTTGAAGTGATGAACTTTGTTTCAGCAAGGAGATGATTATTTATCCTAGCATGCCGAAATGAAGACTGCTTTTTGGTTCACTTCAATGTTTGATAAATACCGGTTTTATTCAACAGCTTTTTGTATTCGTTCAAATCAAATGGAGGTTGTCCATATAAATAGTGATTAAGTTCAGATTTACCATCTATTTCGTACTTGATTAACAACATCCCTTGACCTTGTATTTCAGGAATTTGGCTGATGATTGTCTTGCCGTTGACATCAATGGAGAAATCGCCTTTATAGTAAACCTTTCCTGATATTACATCTGTTACGGTAACTTTACCATTTTTCGGTTCTCTGGTATCATTTACAGCTATTAACGGATAGTAACCATCCACCGCATCGTTGATGAATACACAAGCATTGTGTTGAACGTTTTTAATGAAGTGGTAAGCCAATTTCTTAGAACCATAATAGTCGACAACAGCATCGGAGATAATGGGCCAACCATCTTTCACGTTCCACCAAATAATACCAGCTTTGTCAAATTTACCACCTCTCCAACGCTCAACGAAATATTTCATAGCTTCAGCCTGAACAATCTGTGATGCAGTGACGAAGTCTTCTAATTTCTTTGAAACAGTACCGAACAACAAGCGAATTTGATTTGTCATCAAATCATTACGCTTTTTACTCATATCAGTCCAGTGTTCCGTAGGAAAAGCACGAACTGCTTTGGTCATCCATTCATCGTTCCATTTGAGGCCTTCGACCCAAGGATAAACACAGTCTTTGGTAAACATCTTTTGTAGCGATTCTAAGTTTGGACAACCATGGTAACCGATTTCACTTACGAACCGAGCTTTCTCTGCTGTATAAAAAGGAGCCTTGTAGTAACCGCGTGGCCCCCATAAATGGAGTTCGGGTAAATCACTTTTGTTACTTCCTAATTCGTACGCTTTGGGACTGAAATAGGGTGAACTCGGTAAATAGGGGCGGGATGGATCAAATTCATATAAGACTTGAGGTATGACATGCCGGCTGATACGGTCTCTGTTCGGATTCAGACGGAAAGCGGCCAAGCTCCATAATAAGCTCTCATCATTTTCATTGTTTCCAGACCATAATACCAAAGAGGGATGGCTACGTAGTTTAAGCACGACCGAACGAACTTCTTCTTCAATCTTTTTTGCAAATTCATCGTTTTGAGGATAGAAAGAACAAGCCATGGCGAAGTCCTGCCAAACCATAATACCATATTGGTCACATAAATTAAAGAACTCATGGTCTTCGTATACATTACCTCCCCAGCAACGAATCATGTTGCAGTTCAAATCTTTAACCATATCCATAGTGCTTTTAACCAAAGAGGCGTCTTGACTATGTAATACACTTAAAGGAACCCAGTTTGTCCCGCGGACAAATATCTTTTCTCCATTAACTATGAAACAGAAGCGACCATCTTTTTCTGTGTTGTCTTCTGAACGGTCTAAGGTTATGGTACGGATACCGATTTTGCGTTTATCTACAGCAAACACATCTCCTTTGCTATTTTGCAAAGAGACTTCTGCATCGTAAAGAGCTGCTTCTCCGTAGCCGTTTGGCCACCAGAAATCTACATTGTCTAAATGGAAATTAATGCGTTGGCTCATGTTGGTCATGGCAATTTCATGGTGGTAAGTCGTTTTACTATTGCGACTGATATGGATGACTGCTTTCAAGTCTTCGTATGCTTCAAATGGTGCTCTGATTTGAATATCAACTGCTCCATAAGAACTTTTTTTCTTTAAATCAACCCTCTCCGTAATCCAAAATACGTCTGTAAAACGGATAGGATGGTAGATTTGTAGTTCAACATCTCTCCAAAGGCCGGCACTGACTAGGCGAGGCATGATATCCCAACCAAAAGAGGAGGCAGCCTTACGAATATTAACTGTTTCGCCAAAACCGTCACGCATGCTGAAAGCCCCCATGAGGTATTTCTGACCTTCCAATACAGAAGAACGGATGATGACTTGAAGTTGGTTTTGGGAGCCGTCTTTCTTTAACAGTTTGGTGACATCAAAGGAGTGTTCGATCATTTGGTTGGCTGTAGACCCTAAATGTTTACCATTCAACCAAACATCAGACAAGCAGTCGATACCTCCGAAGAAAAGCATGACTTTTTCGCCGGATTTGGTTTCCGGGGTAGCAAACTTGCGGCTGTAACACCATTGGTAGTTTTCAAACTTTCTCAATTTATTTACATTATTGCCGATCATCGGGTCATCAATCTTCCCTGCGGCTAACAGGTCGATTTCTACATTGCCGGGAACGGTCGCCTTGATTTCTTGTGGTTGCATCTTGGCAACTTCTGTCGGATCGGTAATTGCTTCGTCCATATCGGGCTGTGGCCAATAGTACAAGTTCCACTGGCCATTTAATGTTATCGTACGGATGGGTGATGCCTGTAAGGATAATCCTGTAAACAACATTAACAGCAATGCGTACAAAACCTTAAAACGTGTACTCATAATGTGGTTAAATTAAAAAGTTTGAATCAATATAGCAATCCCTTTTTATCCAGTAAGTTTTCCACTGCTTCAATCAGGATGTGAATCACTTTGATATGTATTTCTTGTACCCGGTCGGAGTATTTGCCGCCTTGTGCACAAACATAGACATCCGATAAATCGAAGGCTTGTTGAACCATCTTTCCGGTCAGACAGATGACCGACATCCCTTTTTTCTGGGCCGTTTCCATGGCTTTAAGTACATTTGCCGAAGTCCCACTAGTGGTAATGGCCAATAGTACATCCCCTTCTTTTCCTACTGATTCCACATAACGGGAGAAGATATATTCAAAGCCGAAATCGTTGGCTACGCAAGTGATGTAAGCCGGGTCATTGATGGAAATGGCCGGGAAAGGCAGACGGTTATGTCTGTAACGTCCGGTTAGCTCTTCTGCAAAATGGGTCGCATCACATAAAGAACCTCCATTGCCGCATGAGATGACTTTATTCCCTCTCGCTAAAGCCTCTGCGATAAGTGTGGCGGCTTTCTCTATGATTGAGACTGATTCGGGGTTGTTCAAGAAACGGGTTAAAACTTCCGAACATTCATTTAAACTATTCTGTATTACGCTTTTCATATCCTTATTTTATGGTCCAACTTTTTTGGGGGGCACTTCATTCACTTCAGGAACAGGCATCGTCACTCCAACCGGTTGAGAATCAGTTGGAATGACGATGGTGAAGAAGTGAAGATGACTTTTTTTACTTTACATTATAGCCACTTACGACCACCTTCGGAGCATTGCCGCGAGTGTCTTCATCCTTCCAGTGGAAGGTGACGGTCTTTTCTTCGCCCGGAAGCAATGAGAAGTAGTTGTCGCTATAGAACATCGGCAGAATCTGGTCGCCGTCTGTTGCTCCCAATACGTTGATGCGAATCATCAAGGCAGGAGTCTGGCTGGTGTTCTTCAGCGTGATGATTCCGTTCCAGCAAGCATCGTCCACCTTCTGCGTGTTTACTTCTTGTTGCAAGCTTACCTTTGGCATTTGCTTGATGGCTTGGTAGTTGCCTTCTTCGGTACCACGGATGTAGAAGTTGTCGGATACCACCTTGCCGTTTTCGGCCAAGTAAAGCTTGACGAAGTGGGCCGATGAAACATTACTTGGAAATTCCAACTTGATGCACTTTTCGGTGGTGTCTTCATTGCTGTTCACGGTGGCTTCCTTTTCCCATGCTACGGAGCCATCCATGTTGATGACTTGTGCCTTGGCGATGAGCGAAGGGTGAGCACCTGCACTGTAGTTCACCACTTCTACTTCGTCGGTAGCCGGGTTCCACTGGATGTGAAGCGGCTCGTTGGCCTTCATGCAACCGAAGTAAGCGGCGGTCGGTTCGAAGTAGTAGTCGTAGGTTTGCCATACCATTGACGGCCATGCCGGGTGAGTCATCCACAACAACAAGCCCTTGCGGTTGAGGCTACGCGATTCGAACATGCCTCGATAGCCGTTGTAGTTTACCCACTGGGCCAGGTCGGTGAATTCCTTGGCACTTTGTGGTTGGCCGAAGCCTTTTTCGATGATGGCGTTGAAGGAAGCACCGCCTTGGGCACCTTCCATGGTATAGTCGTGCTGACCCCACTTGCCGCTTTGTGGCCAAAGGTCTTCCGGTTTGAGGGTGCGGGCCAAGCTTTCGTAGTTCATTACGTTAGGCATGCCTCGTTCGCTATGGAACTTGTCGCTTCCATTCTTCAAGGTGAAGTATTCCTTTACCGGAAGGGCACGGTAAGGGCCATGACCGCTCACCACTTCGTCGGCCGAGCTGGAGATGTAGTGAATGCCCGGGTGTTCGGCCTTCACAATGCGGCGGAGGGCATCGTCGATGTACTTCGGTGGGAAGCCTTCATTACGGCCGCAATAGATACCGATGGAAGCGTGGCTACGGATTCGCTTCACATAGTCCTCGGCGTTGGTGATGAACATGTCGGGATAATAAGGATCCGGACCGTCGGCCGGGTTGGCCAACCAGAAGTCTTGCCATACCATGATGCCGTGGCGGTCGCAAGCTTCGTATAGTTCTTCATCGCCTATCTGGCCTACCCAGTTACGCATCATGGTGAAGTTCATGTTGGCATGGTGAGCCACGGCGATGTCGTATTCACGTCCGCGGTAGTTGAGGTTGTTTTCACCGAAGCCCCAGTTACCTCCACGACCGATGAAACGGCGTCCGTTCACAAAGAGGCTCAAGATACCGTTGTCTTCGTTGAAGTCCATTTGGCGGATACCAACTTGGAAGTCTTCGGCATCGGACACTTGTCCGTCGATGCTGAAGGTAAAGTTGGCATCGTATAAATAAGGTGAACCATAGCCTTTCGGCCACCAGAGGTTCAAGGTTTGGTTCTTCAGTTGGGTAAACTTATCGGGGCTGAAGGATACGACCTTTTCTTCATGAGCCGCCAGCTCTACCGGTTGCTCGAAACGGATGTCGCCCACCTGACCGCTCAAGATACCTTTAACCGGTTGGCCTTCGTGGTTCTTGACGATGATTTCGGGAGTCAAGGTTGCAGTCGTATCAGGCAAAGCCAAGGCGGTTTGCACGAACGGGTCTTGAATGGTGACCTTGCCGGCGGTGGTCAAATAGACATCATCGTAGATACCGATGTTGCGTCCGCGGATGGTCGAAATCCAGTCCCAGCCGATGGAGGCATGGAATGTAGGATTGTCGGCTCCCAGGATACCTCCGTTGAAGTCGGTGTTCTTTTCATATTTTTCCTTCACCGCACCGATGTGTGCGTTCTTTACAATCTCTACGGCCAATACGTTCTTGCCGGCAACGATGTGTCCGGTTACATCATACATGCCACGTACAAAGGCACCTTCCATCAAGCCAAGCTTGGTTCCGTTCAGATAAATGTTGGCTTTCCAGTTGATGCCGTCGAAGTTCAGGAACAGGCGTTCTTGCTTGAAGCCTTCGGGCACTTCGAATTCATTGCGATACCAGAAGTTGGAGTTGAAGAACGATTCGGAGATTTGGAAGATGTTGTCGGCGTAGTTCGGATTAGGCACGGCACCGATGTTCTTGTAGCTGGTCAGGACGGTGCCCGGTACGGTTGCCACAATCCAGTCGTTGGTGCTGAAATCTGGCTTGGAGATGCTTTCGCCATTGGCCGAAACCGCAGAAGCACGTTGCAACATCCAGTTACCTCCCGATAGCGGATAGGTCTTTCCTTCGGCTTGGGGTTGGGGGAGCGGCTGGGCTACCAATCCGCCTTTACCCATCACTTCGATTTCGCTCAGCATGTAGCGTTGACCGTTGGCGGGTTGCTGCATCAGCACACGTACATAGCGGGCCTTTCCGTTGCAGGCTATCTCGTCGGTGGTCGCATCGTCACCCGGTAAGTTGGTCAGGTCTTTCCAAGTTTGGGCATCGTCGGAAATTTGGATTTTTCCTTGGCTGGCTTTCTGAATCCAGTGCAATTTGATTTGATCGAATTCCGAACGGCTTCCTAAATCAACATAAATCCATTCTTCTTCGTTGCCGGCACTCATCCAGGTGCTGTTGAAGAACTTGGACGGGAGGAAGTCCAGCTGTTGGCCTTGGTGGTAGAAGTCAATGGCTGTAAAGGTCCAATAAGCTGCTCCTTTCATATTCAGCACTACCCGGTATTGTGTATAGTTACCGGTTGCGGTGAATGGAATGGTTTCCCGCAACATTCTGACCGGTAGTGTAGCTTGTTCCGTTACCTTGTTCGGGTCGGAATGGGCCCGATAGCGGGTTTGACGGCCCGGAAGTTCCTTGTCGCTGATTTTACCCAGTTCTGTCCAGTTGCTACCATCGTTCGAGCCTTGGCAAATGATTTCGTAACCTTGCTTGGCTTGGTCTTCGTGATAGGCTACGGTGCCGGCCAAGCGGAGCTCGTCGGCCTTTTCACTCCAATTGGATAAAGAGAATAGTACGTGTGTATTTTCTCCCATAATGGTGTTGCGAGAGTACGGGCCGTTGTCCAGACTCCATTCGCTTTCACGCTTGGCTACTTTGCCTTCGGGCGTACTGAGGGTAATGTACTGAGGCTCTTGGTTGGCGATGATTCCATCGGTAACCAACTGAGCGGTCAGGTTGTAGTCGTAACTCGACGAGTGGTAAGCCGAACGCAATTTCGCAATGTTCCGATAGTTGTCGTAATCGGGTTTCAGATTGGGCGAGAAATCTTCGGCCGGAGAACCGGGATATTGTCCGATTCCGCGGGTGTAATAATCAGAGCGTTCGAATGATTCCGGAGTGTTGCCGTTTTGTCCACATCCGCAAAGCAGGAGGGAAGCGGCAATTCCGCAGTACAACGCCTGTCTGTAAGGAAAATGTATTTTCTTTTTCATGTAGTATGGAGGATTATGGTTTACCATTGGTTGTAGTGAATGTTCTCTTCCTTGAATTTGTCTTTAGGCTCTTCCGGGTGTTTAGGATATCCAACCGGAATCAAGTTGAAGGACACGATGTATTCGGGTAGCGACAAGATTTCGCTGACAATTTCCGTGCGGTCCTTCTCCGGATAGACGGCAGTCCATACGGCTCCCAATCCCATGGATTCGGCAGCCAGTAGCAGGTTTTCACTGGCGGCCGAACAATCGAGCGGCCAATAAGGATCGTCTTGTCCCCGCAAAGTTTTGTTCAAGTCTCCGCACACCACGATAGCCATCGGTGCAGAAGCGGCCATCTTGGCATAAGGAAGGGAGGTAGACAACTTCTCCAGTATTTGGGGATTGTCGATGACCACGAAGGCCCACGGCTGCTTGTTGACAGCTGTAGGGGCGGACATGGCTGCCCGTAACAAGGTGTCTACCTTTTCTTTTTCCACCAATTTCTTGGCATACGAACGTACGCTCTTCCGATTCAGGATGGTGTGGACGGTTTTGTTTGAATCCATACGCTTCGAATGGTTTACAGTCGGTGTACAACTTACTAGCCACAAGCTGCTGATGAGGAACAATACACTAACGATTCGTTGGGTCATATTTTAAATTATTTGTTGGAGTAGTTCAAATGGAACTCTACTACAGCCTCGATTCCTTTTCGGAAAATGTCCAAGGAGAAGTTTTCGTTGGGTGAGTGAATGGCGTCACTTTCCAATCCGAATCCCATCAATACGGTCTTGATGCCTAAGATGCGTTCAAAATCGCTGATGATAGGAATACTTCCTCCTCGGCGTACAGCCAACGGCTTTTTGCCGAATGCCTTGGTGAAACCTTTCTCAGCTGCTTGATAGGCTGGCAATGTGATGGGACATACATATCCTTCGCCACCATGCATCGGAGTTACCTTCACTTGTACATAATCGGGGGCAATACCATTTATATAATCAACAAATAACTTCGAAATTGTTTCATGATCCTGATGTGGAACTAAACGACAGGAAACTTTGGCGTACGCTTTCGATGGAAGGACAGTCTTTGAACCTTCGCCGGTATAGCCTCCCCATATGCCGCATACATCGAACGAAGGACGGCAGCTGTTGCGTTCGAGGGTGGAATATCCCTTCTCACCTTTCAGTTGCTTTACACCGATGGCATCCATGTATTTTTTTTCATCGAACGGTATCTGTGCAATCATTTCGCGTTCAGCGGCAGGTACTTCTTCGACGTTGTCATAGAAATGAGGGATGGTGATGCGTCCGTCTTCGTCTACTACCTTTGAAATGAGGTCGCATAGTGTATTGATAGGGTTGGCTACGGCACCACCGAAGTGTCCGGAATGCAGGTCACGGTTAGGACCTGTCACCTCAATTTGCCAATAGGCCAATCCGCGGAGACCGGTGGTGAGAGACGGGAGGTCAGCACCCAACATGCTGGTGTCGGAAACCAAAATTACATCGGCTTTCAGCAATTCCTTGTGTTCCTTGATAAAGGCGTTGAGGCTTGGCGAACCAATTTCTTCTTCTCCTTCGAATATGAACTTGACGTTGTGCTTCAGCAAACCGTGTTTTACCACGTATTCGAAAGCTTTGGCCTGAATCATGCCTTGTCCCTTGTCATCGTCGGCTCCACGTGCCCAGATACGTCCGTCGCGAATTTCCGGCTCAAACGGTTGGCTCTTCCAAAGTTCCAATGGCTCGGCAGGCATCACATCGTAATGGGCATAGATGAGCACGGTCGGTGCGTCATCGCTGATATGTTTTTGGGCGAAGACTAATGGGTTGCCTTGCGAAGGCATAACCATGGCTTCGTCAGCGCCGGCTTCGAGCAACAACTGTTTCCAGCGTTCGGCACAGGCCAACATGTCGTCCTTATGTTCGGGTAATGCACTGATACTGGGAATACGGATGAGGCTGAACAATTCTTCCATGAAGCGGGCCTCGTTTTCTTGAATGTATTGCTTGATTTCCATAGGATTAAGTTTTATTGATGGATAAAGGTAGTGCTTTTGTGGGATATGAGGAAATAAATGGATATAAAAAATGTCATTCTGAACGAAGTGAAGAATCTGTATGCATAAAGTGGATGTAAACAGATCCTTCGCATTGCTCAGGATGACACTTCTAGAAGAACTTTATTTACAACTGCGTTGTTCGGTCTATCAAATAATAATCCAGTATGGTCATGGCAGCCATGGCTTCGACAATGGGGACGGCCCGTGGAAGAACGCAAGGGTCATGACGTCCCTTGGCTTTCATGGTGGTGTCAATCCCATCGATGTTAACCGTATGTTGTTCCATCAGCAGAGTTGCGACCGGTTTGAAAGCGACTTTAAAATAGATGTCTTGTCCGTTACTGATGCCTCCTTGGATACCTCCCGAGTGGTTGGTATGTGTGGCAACGCGTCCGTGGTCGTTGAAAAACACATCGTTTTGCTGGCTTCCCCGTAAGCTCATGGAGTCGAACCCTTCTCCGTAGGCAAATCCTTTCACCGCATTGATGCTGAGCATGGCATTACCCAGGGCTGCATGAAGTTTTCCGAAGGTAGGCTGTCCCAAGCCAACCGGGCATCCTTTGATGACGCAGGTAATGACTCCCCCAATGGTGTCACCATCTGCCTTTACTTGCTTGATAAGGGTAGCCATCTCCTCTGCCTTGACGGGGTCGGGGCAACGTACATCGTTGGTTTCAATCATGTCAGGATTGTAATGCTTATAGTCTTTGTCCAACTTAATGTCACCCACTTGCGATGTATAAGCTGTTACGCTGATACCCAGTTGCTTGAGTGCTTGCTTGGCCAAGGCCCCCGCAACTACTCGCGAGATGGTTTCGCGTGCCGACGAACGGCCTCCTCCGCGATGGTCACGGATACCATACTTTTGCAGGTAGGTATAATCGGCATGCGAAGGGCGAAACAGGTTGCGGATATTTTCGTAATCGTTGGAATGTTGGTTCTTGTTCCATACGATAAAACCGATGGGGCAACCGGTGGATTTTCCTTCGAAGATGCCCGAAAGGAATTCTACTTTATCCGGCTCCTGACGGCTGGTGGTAAGCAACGATTGTCCGGGACGGCGTCGATTCAATTCCTGTTGCACGAAATCCATATCAATGGTGATGCCCGCAGGAAAGCCATCAATCACACCACCTACACCAGGCCCGTGTGATTCGCCAAAGCTAGTGAGACGGAATATATTTCCAAATGAGTTGAACATAGGTCTTACATCATGTTTTGTCATTCAGAACGAAACGAAATGTAGTGAAGAATCTCGTAAGCATAAAATGGATGTTGCCGAGATTCTTCGTCACATAGCTCCTCTGAATGACAGATTGTAATTTAAAATTTTACTTCCGGAGCTTTGTTTGCACCTTCTTCTGCTTCAAAATACGGACGCTTGTCGAATCCACACATCCCTGCGATGATGGTCTTCGGGAACGTACGAATGGAAGTATTGTAGGTACGTGCTACTTCGTTGAAGTTCTTGCGTTCTACACTGATGCGGTTTTCTGTTCCTTCCAATTGAGCTTGTAACTCCTTGAAATTTTCGTTGGCTTTCAAGTCTGGATAGGCTTCTGTGATAGCAAGTAGGCGGCCCAGTGCTGCACCGATTTCGCCTTGTGCCTTTTGGTATTCCTGAAGTTTTTCAGGAGTCAGATTGTCGGCATCGATGGTCATCTGTGTGGCCTTAGAACGGGCGGCCAACACGGCTTCCAAGGTTTCCTTTTCGTGAGCGGCATATCCCT
>JAFQNW010000146.1 GCA_017420875.1 Bacteroidaceae bacterium | reverse complement strand
TTCTTATAAAACGGATGCTTGGTAAGCGTCGAAGCATCCCCCAAGATGATGAGCTTCATCCTCGCCCGCGTAATCGCCACATTCATCCGTCGCAAGTCGTTCAAGAAACCGATTTGTCCGCCCTCGTTGGCACGCACCAGGCTGATGAGGATGACGTCACGCTCCTGACCTTGGAAACCATCCACCGTATTGATGGTTATCAGTCCGCGGAAGGGCTTGAAGAAGGCATCCCGCTTGATGAGCTGACGGAGGTATTGCACTTGTGCCTTGTAGGGCGAAATGAGCCCGAAGTCGATGCGTTCTTCCAACAGGCGTTCCTTGCCTATCTTGTCGATGTATCGTTTTAATTCTTCGATGCTGAGGGCAGCCTCGGCCTTGTTGATGCGTCCGAAACTCTCGCCCACGAACTCCTCGTTGCAATCCAGTCCCTCGGTGTCCACCCACACGATGGGCGTGTCGAAATCGAGGATGCTTCGATACCTCACCTCGGGTGCCGATTTCAGTTCGCCATGATAGAACCAGTCGGACGAGAACTTCATGATTTCGTCATTCATCCGGTACTGGATTTTCAAGAGCGATACCGCCTCGGGCTTGTTCTGTACGATGTGTTGCATCAGTGTCTTGTCCAGTCCGCCACGCATGGCCTCGATGCACTTGATGGTGGGAGGGAGCTGCTGATGGTCACCTGCCAACACCACGCGGTCGGCCTTGCGGATGGCTATCCAGCAGGCGGCTTCCAGGGCTTGGGCTGCTTCGTCGATGAACAGGGTGCCGAACTTCATCCCCATTAGTACACGATGGGCCGAGCTTGCCAAGGTACAAGCAATGACCCTTGCTTCGCTGAACAATGCCTCGTTGATGCGAATTTCAAGCTCCGTAGCACGGTCTTTCAACGAATTGATTTTCTGACGGATGCTCTCTCGGTTGGCTCCCTTGCGGTTCTGTCCGTGGAGGTCGCGGATGGCCTTACGGATGCTCCACAGCTGCGGATAGTCGGGATGGCTCTCGAAGCGTCGTTCGTAGGTGAAGGATAGCATCTTGTCGTTCACCCGGGTGGGGTTGCCAATGCGGAGGACGGGCACGCCTCTGTCTACCAACTTTTCGCTAATCCAGTCTACCGCCATATTGCTTTGGGCACACACCAGCACTTGGTTTTCACGGTGAAGTGTCTCGTAGATGGCCTCTACCAATGTGGTGGTTTTTCCGGTGCCTGGAGGGCCGTGTACGATGGCTACATCCTTGGCGTGAAGCACCTTGTTTACGGCCTCCTCCTGTGTGTGGTTGAGCCACGGGAATCGGGTAGGGGCGAAGGTGAAGGTCGAGGTCTTCTGCGTGCCGTGGAAGATGTCACGTAGTTCGGCCAAGCGATTCCCTTTCGCCTTGATGACTTGGCTGAGGGCTTCGAACATCAGTCGGTAGCTTGTCTCGTCGAAGTAAAGCTGTACGCCCAGGCGGTCAGCATTTTGTATGTCCATCAGTGCCGATGCCCCCGGCAAGATGACTACCATGCGGTCCTCGTCCACATAGTTCACCGTGGCGGTGAAGTTGAAGTAATGCAACCTGTCCGATGCGTCTTGTGTGAAGAAGCATACGGGTCGCCCGAACTCGAACACGTGCTCGATGTCCTTGTCTTCGCGTCGTTCCACCTCCACCACCAGCTGGTTGAGCGAGTTGTAGTAACTCCGTCCTACGCTGAGGGGGAACCAGCACATGCCTCGCTTGATTTTTCGTCCGATTCCCATTGTCTCGGTCTGCTGGCGGAAGGTTTCCTTCTCGTATTCATACTCCATACGCAGGAGCAGTTCCTGGCGTTGCAACAGGACAACAGGCGAGGGGATGTGTCTGGAGCTTTTGTTCATCGGAGTTTGGAATTGTTGTTTCGTATCTAAATACAAAGATACGATTCTCACATTAGGATTGTCAAACTTTTCGGAATTATTTTATTTTTTCTCTTTCTCTATTAGCGAAGGCAAAAAAATAATAGACGAAGGCGAATGTTTACATATGCAAAGATATTTCGATGCTTTTTAACAAACTAGTGTAAAAAACGTCGAAAAGTTTGTCATGTGAGCTACAGAAATACTATCTTTGCCGTGTTCTACTTTTTTAATGAATGCTATGTCTATAGAGAGATTTTCGTCGGCTTCTTTTGCCGACACCAAACCTCATTATAACATCCTGGACGGATTGCGTGGAGCAGCAGCCTTGATGGTGGTGTGGTATCATGTGTTCGAGGGTTTTGCCTTTGCCGAAGGAATGAACGGTGTGGAAGGGGGCGGCCTTATCAATGTGTTCAATCATGGCTATTTGGCCGTCGATTTCTTTTTTATGCTGTCGGGCTTCGTTATCAGCTATGCGTACGATGACCGTTGGAACAAGATGTCGATGGGCGATTTCTTCAAACGTCGTCTGGTGCGTCTTCATCCGATGATTGTCATGGGTGCCCTCATTGGCTTGACTACGTTCTTGCTTCAGGGAGGTGTAAAATGGGATGGATCGATTACTCCTGCTACAGGTGTAGTGCTGGCATTCTTGCTGACTTGTTGCTTTATTCCTGCTATCCCCGGTGCCCTTCACGAAGTGCGTGGCAATGGCGAAATGTTTCCGCTGAATGGTCCTTCGTGGTCGCTGTTCTTTGAATACATCGGCAATATCTGCTATGCGTTGTTCATCCGTCGATTGAGTACCAAGGCATTGTCGTGGCTGGTAGTTGCATTGGGTGTGGTTTACATCTGGTTCTCGGTAGGCAATGTGTCGGGTTACGAAAGTGTTGGTGTAGGTTGGACTCTTGGCGACTCGGTCAATATTTTCGGTGGATTCCTCCGCATGATGTTTCCATTCTCGCTTGGCATGTTGTTGGCTCGCAACTTTAAGCCAGTAAAGATACGAGGAATTTTCTGGATAGCAATTGTGGTATTGCTCGGTTTGTTCAGTGTGCCTTTCTTCCCGAGTGTCGATGGTATCTGTGTGAACGGCATTTACGAAATGTGTTGTATCATGATTGCTTTCCCTGCTTTGGTGTGGTTGGGTGCTTCGGGGGTGACAAGCGACAAGGCCTCTACCGGCATCTGTAAGTTTTTGGGCGATATTTCCTATCCGCTTTATATCGTACACTATCCGATAATGTACCTGTTTTATGCTTGGCTCATTAAGAACAGCTTATATACCTTGGCCGATACTTGGCAGGTTGTGGCTGGTGTCTATGGTCTTAATGTGGTGTTGGCTTATACCACTCTGAAACTTTATGACGAACCGGTACGCTGTTGGTTAACTTCCAAGTTGAAGATTGGGGTGAAGAAATAAGTTTTTTCTCGGCGTGCTTAAAATATATATGCTTTTCAAAATAAAATCTTATCTTTGTAAACATAAAGCAGTATCGCTATGAAGAAACAAGCTGATTATATCAAACGCATCGAGATACACGGCCTATGGGGACGTAAGAATATCTCGTGGGAGTTGAACCCGGAAGTGAATATCCTTAGTGGCGTAAATGGAGGTGGAAAAAGTACCATCCTGAACAAGTCAGTGAATACCCTTGATGTATTGCAAGGAGGCTCATTGAGCAATGATGAAATGCAGGGAGTTAAGTTTGTATTCTCGCCCGAAGATGCTAACTATATTCATTACGATGTAATACGGAGTTTCGACCGCCCGTTGCTTCATGGTGATTTGATGGAGAAAATGGCCGATAAAAATGTGAAGTCCGAACTAGACTGGCAACTCTACCAACTTCAACGCAGATATCTGGATTACCAGGTGAACGTAGGTAATCGAATCATCGAATGTCTGACCTCGGGCAACGCAGAAGCAGCTGCTTCCATTTCTTATCCCAAGACTAAATTTCAGGATTTGGTGGATGAACTCTTTGGTGAAACCGGCAAGACGATTCTCCGAAAAAGCAACGAAATTCTCTTCGAACAGGATGGTGATACTCTCTATCCTTATCAGCTTTCGTCGGGCGAAAAACAGATGCTCGTCATCTTGCTAACCGTGCTTGTACAAGACAATCGTCGAGGTGTGCTTTTCATGGATGAGCCCGAAGTTTCGCTTCATGTGGAATGGCAACAACGTCTCATCAGCTTAATTCGTGAATTGAACCCTAACGTACAGATTGTGCTTACCACCCATTCGCCAGCTATGATTATGGATGGCTGGATGGATGCCGTAACCGAAGTGAGTGATATAACCGTGTAAAAGAGACACACCATGGGAAAGCGTCTGTCGGATAATTTGTCGTCCTTATACATCGGAGCTGCCAATCGCCTCAAGCCCAAGAAGGCTAGGCATCGCATCGTAGCCTATGTAGAGAGCTACGATGACGTGTCCTTCTGGCGTTCGGTATTTGCCGATTTTGAGGATGAAACATGCTATTTCGAAGTCATGCTTCCTTCCAATAAGTCGCTTTGCAAGGGCAAGAAATCCGTACTGATGAACCAACTCGGCTCTCGTCTCGGGCAGAATATGGTGGCGTGTGTAGATAGTGATTACGATTACCTGCTTCAGGGCGTAACCTCCACCTCCCGACAAATCAACAATAGTCGTTATGTCTTCCAAACCTATGCATATGCCATCGAAAATTTTCAATGCTATGCCGGAAGTCTGCACGAAGCCTGTGTGTTGGCTACCATGAACGACCACCCGTTAGTCGACTTAGTTGGATTCATGACACTCTATTCGCAGATAGCCTATCCGTTATTTGTGTGGTCTATATGGTATTATCGCAAACGGATACTGAATGAATTCTCCATCATGGATTTCTGTTCTTTCGTTCGGCTCGATCATGTCAGTGTACGTCATCCCGAAGAATGTCTGATGGCTATGGACAAGCGGGTAAAGCATAAATTACGCGATTTGGAACATAGGCACCCCGAAGCTTTAGAGGAAATCGAGGCCATGAAGGCCGAATTCACTTATTTGGGTGTGACTCCCGAAAATACCTACATGTTCATTCAAGGACATCACATTATGGAAAGTGTGGTGATGAAAGTGTTGACTCCTATCTGTAATGCCCTTCGTCGGGAACGGGAAGAAGAAATCAGAAGCCTGGCCGGACATCACACTCAATATCGTAACGAACTAACTAGCTATGAACGCCGGTTGCTGGGAATCGATGTAGTGCTTCGTAAGCAGACCGGTTTCAAAGAGTCGCCTATATACAAGAAATTGGAAAAAGACATCCGGGATTTCTTGAAACGGATTAAATGACGAGGAAGTTTAAGTCCGATAATTCCGTTTATATAAACTTCAACAACTCTTCCGCTTGCTCTATCACTCCTTTGGGATGGAGTGCCTCTAGTTCTGTCCGAGGACGGAATCCCCAAGTTACACCAATAGCATCCACTCCAGCGTTAGTGGCCGTTTGCATATCTACCCCTGAATCGCCAACGTAAAGCACCTCTTCT
>JAFQNW010000145.1 GCA_017420875.1 Bacteroidaceae bacterium | reverse complement strand
TTCGCCGGGGCATTGCCCAAAATGATATCCTTGAACTGGTTCATCCCTGCATTGGTGAACATCAAGGTCGGGTCATCCTTGATAACCATCGGAGCCGAAGGCACGATTTGGTGACCTTTTGACTCGAAAAAACTCTTAAATGACTCTCTTATTTCTTTAGCTGTCATCATTGTTTATTTAGTTCTAGTTAATATTCTCGAAAATGGTTTGCAAAGATAATCTGTTTTATTATTTTTGTCGCTAAGAAATGTGCAAAAACTTGATGTCTTGTGCATTAAAACTTGAAAAAACAGCGGAAAATGCGTAAAGTATACTATATCTACAACCCTAAAACACGTACTTACGACCGAATTTATCCTACGGTGCGGCAACGTGCGTTGAGTATCCTGCGTCGATTGTTTGTCGGCATGGGGTTGGGGGCCGGTAGCTTTATTGTTTTGCTTTTAATCTTCGGGTCGCCTTCGGAAAAGGAACTTCGAATAGAAAACTCCCGTTTGTTGGCACAATATAACGTGTTGTCCAGACGTTTGGACGAGGCTTTGGGGGTGATGCAAGGCATTCAACAACGTGATGACAACCTGTATCGGGTGGTGTTACAGGCCGACCCTGTGGCCGATGCCGTCCGTAAAGCAGGCTATGGCGGAACGAACCGTTACGAAGAATTGATGGATATGGCCAACTCGGAACTGGTGGTAAACACCACACAAAAGATGGACATGTTGAACCGTCAGCTCTATATCCAATCCAAATCCTTTGATGAGGTGGTAGACCTTTTCAAGAACCACGATGAGATGCTGAAATGCATTCCGGCTATTCAGCCTGTATCCAATAAAAACCTGAAACAGACGGCCTCGGGATATGGCTTGCGTATTGACCCTATTTATAAAACCACGAAATTCCATTCGGGGATGGACTTCTCGGCCAACATCGGTACACCCGTTTATGCTACAGGCGATGGTAGGGTTATAAAGGTAGGCTGGGAAAGTGGCTATGGAAAAATCATCAAGATAGATCATGGCTTTGGCTATGTAACCTGGTATGCACACCTTAATAATTATAAGGTACGTGTAGGGCAACGGGTAGTACGCGGCGAGGTGATTGGCGAAGTAGGTAATACGGGTAAAAGTACCGGTCCGCACTTGCATTACGAGGTGCATGTAAAAGGGAAGGTCGTGAATCCGGTCAACTATTATTTCATGGATTTGAGTGCGGAAGACTATGATAAGATGATTGAGCTTGCCGCCAACCATGGTAAGGTATTCGATTAAAAAGCAGGTATTATTATGGCATATCAGTCAAACAAAGAATTGAAACTCTATTATTCCATTGGCGAAGTAGCCAAAATGTTTCAAGTGAACGAGTCGTTACTTCGTTATTGGGAGAAGGAGTTCCCCATTATTTCCCCACGGAAGGCCGGAGGGAACATCCGGCAATATCGTCAGGAGGATATTGATAATATCCGATTGATTTACCATCTGGTGAAAGAGAAAGGGTTGACCCTGCAAGGAGCAAAGCAACGCTTGAAAGTAAACAAGGGTAAGGTGGTACAGACAAGCGAAGTAGTGGACCGCTTGAAACAAATCAGAGAAGAACTGATAACTTTACGAAAAAGTTTGGATTATTTGACATAAAAAGACGCAACCGAAAAGTTGCGTCTTTCTTTTATTTTAGTGATTAAGGTCTGTCTTCAAATTTCTCTACGCGGGTAACAACTTTCATTTCATCAATCTTCCGCAAATTGGCGATAATGGTCTTGACGTCGTCTACATCGTGTACGTACAACTGGATGTGACCTTCAAAGAGTCCGTCGGTGGTTTCAATGAAAATCTTCCGGATGTTGACATTCAATTGTTCGGTAACAATGTCGGCAACCTGATGAAGGATACCCATCGCATCGATGCCTTGGATGTAGAGGTTGACAGGGAAGTCCAAAGCCTTGCCCGTTTCCCACTGTGCGGCAAGAATACGATTGCCAAAGCTAGTCTTCAACTTGGCCGCTATCGGGCATTGACGCTTGTGGATGATAATGCGGTCTTTTTCATCCCGATATCCCAATACATCGTCGCCGGGGATAGGCTTGCAACAATCGGCAATGATGAAATTCTTTTGAATGGCTTCCGGAGTAAGCTTTAGGATTTTCTTACTGTCAATCTTTTGAGCAGGTACCTTTTCGACCGGCTTTGCTTTATCCGGCTTAGTGCTTCCAAAAGAGAATGGAATGAACTTTTTCCAATCGTTTCCGGTAGTCTTCTTGGCTCTCAGCTCGTTGAGGTCGGCCTCACCCAATGTAATCGTCTTGAAACCGATGGAGGTATAAAGTTCTTCCGGCGATTTCACCTCGTGCAAGGTACATAGCTTGTGGATGTTTTCATCGTTGAGCTCGATACCTTCGGCCTGGAAGAAATCGTGCAACTTGTCTTCTCCTTGTTGTTGCATGCTTCGCTGTTCCCGCTTTAGAATGGCCAGAATCTTGGCTTTGGCCTTGGCGGTAGTGGCAAAGTTTATCCACGATGGTTGAACTCTTTGCGACTTGGAGGTCAGGATTTCCACCTGGTCGCCACTTTGCAACTTATGGCTCAGCGGAACAAGCTTATGGTTGACCTTGGCTCCGATACAGTGACTACCCAAGAAGGTATGGATGGAGAAAGCAAAGTCCAATGCGGTACAATTCTGTGGCATGGTCTTGATTTCGCCCTTGGGCGTAAAGATGAATATTTCGGAAGCAAAGAGGTTAAGCTTGATGGTGTCGAGGAAGTCCATGGCATCCGGCTGTGGGTCGTCCAGAATTTCCTTGATGGTATGTACCCACTTTTCCAATTCGCCTTCATCCTCGTGGCTAGGGCCATCTTTGTATTTCCAATGGGCTGCAAAACCTTGCTCGGCAATGTCGTTCATGCGTTCACTACGGATTTGCACTTCAATCCATTGGCCCTTGTTGCTCATTAAGGTGACATGAAGGGCTTGATAACCATTTGACTTAGGATGGTTTACCCAGTCACGCAAGCGGTCAGGGTGTGGCTTGTATATCTTGGAAATGGATACATAGATGCCGAAACATTCGCTAGACTCTTCTTCCAAATCCTTTGGGTCGAAGATGATACGTACGGCCAGAATATCATAGATTTCCTCGAAAGGAATGTGCTTGGTCTGCATCTTATTCCAAATGGAATAGGGTGACTTGACACGAGCCATAATCCGATATTTGGTGCCCATCTTGTCGAGCTTTTCACGGATAGGAGCTGTGAATTCGCGGAAAAGTTCTTCACGTTCTTCTTTAGTTTCCTTCAGCTTGTCTTCGATACGGGCATATTCTTCCGGATGTTCGTACTTGAAACTAAGGTCTTCGAGTTCGGTCTTGATTTTGTTGAGACCTAAACGATGGGCCAGCGGGGCATAGATGTACAGGGTTTCGCCGGCAATCTTGTATTGTTTGTTGGGAAGCATTGAACCCAATGTACGCATGTTGTGCAAGCGGTCGGCTATCTTGATAAGGATGACGCGGATGTCATCGTTCATCGTCAGCAATAACTTCTTGAAGTTTTCTGCTTGAGCTGAGGCACGATCGCCAAAGATACCTCCGGAAATCTTGGTCAAACCATCTACGATTTGGGCAATTTTAGAACCAAACAAGTTTTCGATGTCTTCTACCGTGTAGTCGGTATCTTCAACGACATCGTGTAAAAGGGCTGCACATATGGAGGTTGAACCCAAGCCGATTTCAGAACAGGCAATTTGGGCTACGGCAATAGGGTGCATGATGTAAGGTTCACCAGAGCGACGCTTTACCCCTTTGTGGGCTTGCTTGGCGAAATTAAACGCTTTGGTAATGATTTCTACCTTTCTACGATGCTTGCTTGTAAGATAACTTTCCAAGAGATGTTGAAATCCCTTGTTTATCATTTCCTCCTCTTCTTGCTCCAATCTTTGCTTTTCGTCTGTCAT
>JAFQNW010000144.1 GCA_017420875.1 Bacteroidaceae bacterium | reverse complement strand
ACGCCGTTTTCGTAGCTTTGGCCACGGAAGCTGGTACACCATGCACCGGCACCCTTACCATCGCGTGGGAATGGGTCAGCATAGAATACGGCCAATGTAGTACCATCCTTGTCGATTACTTCGTAGCACTTGGCAGTCGGTTCGAAAGAAGGAACCTGGTCAGTGATTTCCTTGAAAGTGATGCCATAAAGCTTGTTGGCAACGTGGAAGATACCTTGATATACATTGTTGATTTCAAGATACTTGCTGATTTCAGCTTCGTCCACAGCAAACTTGGCCTTCTTGGCCTTGTCCAAGTAGTACATGTAGTCCCAACCTGCAGGTTCGAAGTTCTTGCCTTCCTTCTTGATTTCAGCACGGATGTCAGCCAATTCTTCCTTAGCCTTCTTTACGGCCGGTTCCCAAACTTGGTCGAGGAGGTTATATACAGCTTCCGGAGTCTTAGCCATACGGTCCTTCAATGCCATTTCAGCATAGTTCTTGTAACCCATCAAGTTGGCCTTCTTCAAACGGAGAGTTACAATCTGGCGAGAGATTTCCTTGTTGTCATATTCGTTGCCAGTGTTACCACGGTTGTAGTAAGCATTGTACACCTTTTCGCGGAGTTCGCGGTTGTGGCAATACTGGAGAACCGGGTTACAGCTAGGACGTTGCATGTTGAACATGTACTTGCCCGGCTGACCGTTGGCTTCAGCCATCTTAGCAGCAGCATCGATGTTGGCTTGTGGAAGACCATCGAGTTCTTCTACCTTGTCCACAGTCACGAAAGTCTTGTTGGTTTCGTGAGTCAAGTTCTGGCCGAACTGGAGTTGCAACATAGAGAGTTCAGTGTTCAACTTTCTCAATTCTTCCTTCTGTGCGTCGTTCAACAAGGCACCACCGTCCACAAAGCGGTCGTAGATGTTCTGAAGAACGGTCTTTTCTTCCGGAGTGAGTGTCAAGTTTTCCTTGTTGTCATAAACAGCTTTCACCTTGGCAAACAAAGCCGGATTCAAATAGATGTCGTCGTTGTGAGCCGAGAAGATAGGCGACATTTCCTTTTGCAAAGCACGAGTTTCATCGGTTGCACTACCGCTGGAGAGAGGGCCAAATGTACCTCTTACTTTTCTCAACAATACACCACCTTGGTCAAGCACCTTGATAGTGTTTTCGAAAGTTGGAGCTTCGGTGTTGTTCAGAATGGCTTCAATTTCCTTCTTCTGCTCTTCCAAGCCCTTCAACATACCTTCACGGAAGTGGTCAATGGTGATTTCTTCGAACGGAGCGATGCCGAACGGAGCAGTGAAATCATTAAACAATGGATTAGCCGACTTTTCTTGTTCGGCACATCCGCATAGTGCGACAGCTACTGCCGCAACTAACAATTGATTCTTCATTTTCATAATTCTCTTAATTGTTTTATTTTTTCTTGGCCGCAAAGATAGAAAATAAAATAATGTAAAAAAAGTGTGAATGTATGAATATGAACAAATTAGTTCCTATCTTTACTTCATCAAATGAAAAAGGTCTATCGATGAAACAGATTCTGTTATTTGCTATTTGGATACTGGCTGCCCAACTTTCGGCTCAGGTTGCAGATGCTTCTTTCTGCCAACAGGAACTTACGGATGCCATTTTTGCCCGTATCAAAGGGAAGTCGTATAAGGAACATTGCACCATTCCTCGCTCGGATTTGCGTTATTTGCAGGTGCTTCATTATAATAAGGAAGGAGAGGTGTTGCAAGGCGAATTGATTTGTCACAAAACGATAGCCGATGATTTGCTGGCTATTTTCCGAGAATTGTATCAGGCCAAGTATCCCATCGAGCGGATGGTGCTGGTCGATGAATACGATGCCGACGATGAGGCTTCGATGCGAGCCAACAACTCTTCCGCCTTCAATTTCCGATACATTTCCGGTACGAAAACCTTGTCCAGGCATAGCAGGGGGATGGCGATTGACATCAATCCCTTGTATAATCCTTACGTCCGCTATCGTGGGGGTCGCACCCTCGTCGAGCCTGCCAATGCCCAAGCATACGTAGATCGCACGAAAGATTTCCCTTACAAAATAGTGAAAGGCGATTTATGTTACCGCCTTTTCAAGAAATACGGTTTCACATGGGGAGGTGATTGGAAGAATTCGAAAGATTATCAGCATTTTGAGAAAAGGTAGTGTCACATCTGCAACAAGAATGTAAGATATTGACAATCAGTTAGAACGTGTGGCAGATTATCTGCCACACGTTTGTTTTTCTGCCACAGGAGTTATTTTGTTACTTAGTAGGATGTGTATGGCTTTCACATCAGTAATGGTATGCGAACTATCGGTAAACGAAGATAGATAAATTCGTGTAAGGTAGTCATTGTTTAAATCGATTCACTGGAGTGAATCGACTGAATCACTGAAGTGAAACGATTGACTCACTATAGTGAAACGACCGACTCACTCCAGTGAATCGCTTTGAACATCGTGAAGAATGAATGATTTCAACTGGAAGATAAATCCTGGTTTTCAAGAGTATACGATTAGTTTTGATTGGATGCCAAATGCTTCTAATCTGTGATGGTATTAGTCGCGTGATAGCAGTGTGGCAGAAAGTTAAAATCTGCCACACCTATTTTATTGATAGATAGGTAGTTGTGAGGCTTGTCGCAGATGTGGCAGATTTTTTCAATCGTTTCGTTTTGACCAGTTTAGGGAGCAAGTGAACCATTACAACTCCGTTTCATTCTGAGGAACAAAGCGACGAAGAATGAAACGAGTGGGTGGGAGTAAGACTTTTGATAAAGATGTTTGCCCCCCAATTGGGGTAAAACCCAATTCGGAAATAGTAAGAAAAAGAGACTGGATTATTTTTCTTTCACAATTATATTCAATAACTTTACAGCGTAGAAATAGAAGCATTGTGCTTCATCTTTCTCTTAGTGAACCCGAGAAAACGGTGGAAGAGTTTATGTAATTATGCTGGACTCTTTTAAAAAGGACTCATGGATAGATTAAACGATTATCTGCATCAAAATGAAAAACTTGAAACATTTCTTACTGATTGTGGCCTGTCTATTGGCCGTTGCTTGCTCGAAAGAAGATCCGGACAAGACTCCTGGTAATAATAATGATAAACCAACAGTAGATGTACCAGTAGATATTCCTAAAGAAACGGTACAAGAACAAACAGAGTTCTATAACATCACGTATCGGTATCATGACGATGTGATTGTTTACGATGAAAACAATGAAGAGTATGTAGACCGGATAGAGCAAGATTCCATTATCTTCCTTTCTGGAAACACCCCACAAGGGCTTATTCCACAAGTAGGTGACATTATAGCCAGTGGCATGTCGGATGTATTTCCATTCGGGTTGGGTAACAAGGTTGTCTCGGTTACGAAATCAGGCAATACATACCAATGTTTGACAACCAGTGCAAGTCTGGACGAGATTTTTGCAGAATTGGAGATTGATGCATCAATCCCTCTTTCACTAGAAGGCATTGATGGACTTACGGATGCTGATGGTAATTTCTACGAAACAACTATCGCCCCTTTTGAACACGAAGCAGTGGCTAGCAGCCGAGCTACCGTTGGCTCTCCGGATGCGTTGACGATAAATTTGGTTAAACCTAAGGAGTTGGATGATGCCAGTATTAATTTTCATGATAGCAAATTAACTTTTGGTACGGTGCTGGATTTTGACTATAGTAAAGAAAGAGGTTCGAGCAATTTGTCTTTGGAATTCTTCAGTGGTATGAGTGCAGATATTGGTGCAATTGCTTCAGTTGAAAAAGAATTCGAATGGCCGGAGATTCCCCTCCAATTACCTCCATTTGCTATTGGGCCGGTTGTATTCCGTCCTTATTTAGGAATTCAATTGGGAATGTCTGTAAATTCAGAAGCCAAGTTAGGACTTGCGTTCTCCAACACCATGAGTTATAAAGTAGGGGCTAAAAATGAATCCGGCAACAATTGGGAAGCATACCATCAATTCACGAGGAGACAAGAAGATAAAGATGCTTTTGGCAGAGTAGAAGTATCCGGAAATTTTAACGTGGGTCCAACCCTTGGGGTAGGTGCCTTTTTAGGTTTATACACCCGAGGCGTTGCTATGTCCATTGAATCGGAAACGTCCCTCACTGCTTATGTGGAAGCCAAAGGCTCACCCGGAGAAAATGTGCTAGAGCGAGATTCTGAAATCGGGACTAGCATAGATGTAGGATTTGATGTAGCATTACAAGCCGAACTTTTTGGTAAGGATATATGGGCATACGAAAAAGAGCTGGCAGATTATAATGTTTGGAAGTGGAGCTACCCGTTGTATCCCCAAGTAATGGATAATTCATTATCGGTAGACTTGACCGATAAAGATAACTTCATCTATACGGCAAAATACAGGATGCAGGAAAACGGTTTCCTTTGTTGGATTTACGACCACCTCTTTGCCGGTATTTGTTTGGTGGGTCCTGATGGTTCTACCAACTACATTTGGGAAGAAAACAGCCTAAACAGAGAAAGTCCGGACAAGAATGATAATACATACCATGAATTTCAATTAGATGGTCTTGAAAAGGGGACTACCTACAAGGCATATCCTTGCATTTTGATTAATGATACACCTTATACCGTAGAAGGTATTGAGTTTACAACACCGGAAGAGGAAGATACGCCCGGAGATGACAACAATGAGGGTAATAATGACGAGAACGGAGGAACCGGTGGAGGTAATGGAAATGATTCGGGAAGCAGTGATGACAACAATAACGGGAACAACGGTGAACAGCCCTATACACCCTCAGAAGATAAAGCTTCAGCACGTATAATGAACATAGAGTTCATTAATATGGAAAGACCAACATCATCTAGTTGGAAAGTATGGTTAAATGTAACTGTAGAAATTACGAATGTGGAACATTGTAAAAAGTTAATTATAGACAGCGGTCTCGCTGATATAACTTCACTAAGTGAAAAGGCACATTTTACATTTGAAAATCTAACTAGTACATATGTTGCAAAAATTTCAAGATATTTACATAACTGGGAGCCTGACCCAGAATGTATTGAATGTAATATTCATACATGGCCTGTTAGTTTTGCACCAAATCTTTACGATATGAATAATAATTGCATTAATGAAAATGAATTAACAAATGGGAAGAATACTTTTTATAAAGAATTCGTATACGACAATGGCAATTTTTACATGAAAGATTGTGTTTATAATGAGCCCATCAGAGGATCATTCCCATTAGATCTATACTGATAATTAAAGAAAGGATAATATATGAAAAGACTTAGATCAATTGTAATTGTATGCTTTATAAGTTTTTTATATGCTTGTAACGGAAACATGCAACAAGAATATAGCATTAAGATTGATTCTTTGCAATCAGTCATCAACGAACGTACCAGTCAATATGATGAACTGACCTCGTATCTGAATCTTGTTGCTTCCGGATTGGATAGTATCAATAGCATGGAGAACATCATCTACTTGGGAAAAGATGAAGTGACCGGTAAGAAACTGACTCGCAAGGAAATTAGACAACGCATAGACGACCTGAAGGAATTGGTGATACGCCAACGCACCCGGATAGAAGAGTTGAGCGATTCACTCTCTTTCATTACCGATAAGAAAGTGGCGGCTTTACAAACCATCATCGCCAATCTGAATGCACAGCTGGAAGAAAAGGAACGCACCATCCAACAATTGAAAGGCGAGTTAAACAGCAGTAAAACGACCATCACCAACTTGCAAGCCAATGTCAGCAAGCTCAACCAAGAAAAAGGTGCTTTGGAAGAACACGTCTCCATGCAAGAAGAAGCTTTGGAAAGACAAAACGATATGATTAACGAAGGTTATTACATCATCGGTACTCGTAAGGAACTGAAAGCAGCCGGTGTTATCTCGGCTAACTTGCTCCAAAAGAGTAAGGTAAACCTGGAAACAGCCGACCTCTCCAAATTGCAAAAGATAGATATCCGTACTTTCTCTAACGAGATGAAAATCAACGCAAAGAAAGCGGTAATACTTTCGCATATGCCGGAAGCCTCTTATTCGATGGTGCAAGAGAATGGACAAGTTATTCTTTACATCAAGGATGCTGCCCTGTTCTGGAGTTTATCCAAAATTTTGGTCATTCAAATCAAATAAGCCATGAGATATTTGTTCACTATTTTATGTTGCTTATTTGTAGCGACTATTACTGCCCAACAAACTACACATATTGTAGGCAAGGGAGAAACTCCGGTAACGATTGCCGAGAAATATCAGATAACTGTCGAAGAACTTCAGCAGAGCAATCCTTTGGTGAAGAACTTTTACGCTGGAATGAAAATCAACCTTCCGGCCAATGCCAAACGCCTGTCGGAAGTAGCTAGCAATAACTATACTTCCAAAACTCCCACTAGAGCGGCTTCTGCATACATCCGACATGCAGAGACGCACATCGCAAATGATGAATATAAGAAAGCGATCAAGGAACTGGATCACTCCATCGAAGAACAACCTTCCTTCCAAGCCTATTGGTTGCGAGGATTGAGTTACTACAACTTAGGGAAATGGGATAAGGCCATGACAGACTTAAGAGCGGTCATGGTGGATGAGGCTGGAAACCATTCCATCCGTACAGAAGCCGAACGTCTCTATGCAAATGCTTCGCAAAACCTGGAAGAGAAACGCGAGAAAAGGAATCAATTCTGGGGAGAAATTCTTGCAACTGTTGGAGTAATAGCTGTACAAGCTGGACAACAAGCAATGTACAATGAATCGATGAAAAGTTCGGGAAGTCTGTTTAATGACGACGGTACCATCAATGAAGCAGAATACAATAAAATGCTTCAACGAAGCTATGTCAATGCACAGATTCAAACCCAACAACAAATACAATCCGAGTTCAATCAATTCAATGCATTGCATATGCAACTGTATGGAAAAGAAGCAACTTGGGAAGATTTCACAAGCTACAAGGCTCAAAGTGCCAATGCTGCTTCGAATATGAATGATTTTAACTCTTCCTCAACAGGTCTGGATATGAATAGTTCGAGTTCTTCATCTACCTACGAACCATCATTCGTTAAGGAGTCCAAAGCTTGTAGTTTTTGTAAAGGGACAGGTATTAACCCAGGAAAAGAATATGCACCAAGATTTGGAACAGCAACAAAAGTACATTGCTCCACATGCGGTGATTATGACTATCCTCATCATCATGAGAAATGCCCATCTTGTAATGGTAAAGGCTACATTGAAAGCATGAAGCGTAAATAAAATAACATATGTTTGAAAATTTCCCAAAGTTTTTTGTCTAAACTTTGGGGAATTTCAAAATCAATAAGTCTTGGCCAACCATTCAGAGAAGAAATAGTCATTCACTCGATAAACACCGTTGTTGTGCGTTACCAAATCATTTTTCAGCAATGGTTTCAAGGCTGCCTGTACCGAACTGGCTGAAGGCAGATTGTATTTCTTGATAAAGGCGGAAGAAGTTATTCCTTTTACTATACGTTCTTTGGCGATGGCTTGCAATAGTTGTTTCTGTTTAGGAGCCAAGCGAATCAGCAGTTCCTTATAACTACCTTCTTGCATCTGAATCACATTCTGTTGGGCTTCTTCTAATTTTTCCACCTCACAGGTTTCGGCATTTCCAGTCAAGGCAAAAAGCTCGTTCATCATTAGCTGCACAAACCAAGTACAACCGTCGAACATCTGGTATACCTTCTTTATCAAAATTTGCTCTACGCATTTTCCACGTTCTTCAAACATACGAGTGGCAAAATCTACGTATGCTTCCATCGGTATAGGGTCCAATCCCATGCTGATTGCACTTTGGTAAAAGGGTTTGGAGGACGAAAGGAACATGTTGCTCATCAGATGCCGCTTACTTCCAGCATATATAAAGAATGTTTGTCTGCATTGCTGTATATGGGTACGTAATAGGGCTTCCACGTTCTTTTCTTCGTAACTTCCTATTTGTTGGAATTCATCAATGGCTACGATACAAGGTTTGTCCGCTTCTTCCAGATAGCGGAAAATCTCTTCAAGGGTAGTTTGCGGAGTTTGTATGTCTCCCAATCCGATATCAAATCCAGGTTCTCCTGTCATTGTGTCCAATTTGAATCCTATCCGTAGTGAACTGATTACTTGGAAAAATTTTTCGGCCCATACCGTTTTCCTGGGCTTCAATTCTTCGTAAATGGTTTTGCCGAGCAAATAAACAAACTCTGCTAACGAAGTGGTGGCATAAATGTCTACAAAAAAAGTATAATAATTGTCACGCAAACGTTCTTGTTGAAAACAATGTTGCACAAGTCCCGTTTTTCCCATGCGTCGGGGAGAAATCAAGGCTACATTTCGTCCGTTTTCAATCTGCTTAATCAAATACTCCGTTTCTTGTTTGCGGTCACAGAAATACTTGTCAGATACATATCTGCCTACAACAAAGGGATTCAAGAGGATAAGATTTTCCATAAGGATTCATTTTATTGCAAATATAATAATTATATTTATAATAAAATCATAATGGGGTAAAAATTCTGTTACATCTGATATACCAATGGTTTGAAACCGGTTATATTGTTTTATGAATGATTCTTATTTCAATTTGAGTTCTTCTATTTCTTTTTTATGTTTATATTCCATATCTTTCATCTCTTTTTGATGGTCGGTGTTTATTTGTAATAGTTCCTTTTTACTATTATTATTGGACTCAACGATTTTGTATCGATAATGCATGATAATCCAAACTGTTGCAATTATACATATGAGCAAAATAATTGAAAGAACGATTAACGAATTAAAATTTACATTCATAATTTATCCTCCTATTCTTTATGATTTTTGATAATATAAACTTTATCACCACCTTGGCTGTTTTTTCCTCGTTCAGCATAAACATCTTGGTTGAATGCATCCACAAAGTTAGTCCATTCATAATTCTTGAACAAAATTTGTGCATAGCTACTCTTTTCGTTGGTATATGGAACAAAGTTATTGTCAGCCGAATTTTCTCTATCGTTGGATGCATTGGAATTCCCATGTTGGGCTTCCAGAATCTTAGCTTTAGCTGCTTGTACGGTGTCTGAGTCTTTCAGTAATTCGATGATTCTATCCCGATAACCTTCTTGGTTGAAATCTTCTGAAATATGTTTGGTATTCCATAATTCATACATGGTCATTAATATACGTTCCGTTAGGAAAGAAGGTTTGAACAGCAAGGTATCCAAATCACGCTTCTTGACTTCCTTGGAAAGATTCGCATCTTTAAAGTGAGTGCAGGCAACATCAATTTCCTCGTTGTAGTTCCGAAGATTCAGGTACAAATTGTGCATCACCTCGTACATACGGTCATTGCCATAAAAAGCTTCTAGATGAATATTTTCCATAGGGACTTTTAACTTTATCAAATGTTCTTCCGAAGGATAACCTTTATATTGGATATTTTCCAATTTAGTCTTTACGGTATAGGTTATCACTAGATTCCGATACAAGTGACGTACCAAATCAAGTAGCAGATTCCGTTGGGCATGTTGGGAGAGTTTTTGGGTATTACTAGAGGTCTTGTTTTGTGACCAGAAAGTGAATACGGCAAAAACTAATGATATAAATGCAATTAAAATACTGAATCCATCCCACCAAAATTCAAAGGTTGTGTTATCGGCTGTTGTTTGGGTATATTGTTTAATAGAATCCAATGGTTCATTGGACAGTAAAATGTTGCAGTATGCGATTGATACAAGTAATATAAGTAGTTTTTTCATAATCAAGCTGTTTTAAATCTCGACTCTTGTCAATTCGCCCGTATGCGAATCGATGATGAATCCATGTACCTGAATGTCGTGAGGGATAAGGGGATGGTTGATGATGGCTTCCACTGTTTCGCGGACAGACTTTTCTGTGTCTCCAAAGCCGTAAAGCCATTTTTCGAAATCTACTCCGCAGAAGCGTATCATGTCGATGGTCTCCTGATGAATGCCACGTGCTTTCAAGTGCTCAATCATTTGTTCGGAACTCATGTGGCAAGCACCGCAGTCGCTATGGGCTACTACCATCACGTCCGTTACTCCTAATTCAAGAATGGCTACCAGCAGACTGCGAATGACACTACCGAAGGGGTGGGAGATAATGCCTCCGGCATTCTTAATCATTTTGACATCGCCATTCTTGATGCCTAACGCTGCCGGAAGCAATTCGGTGAGTCGAGTATCCATACAGGATAGGATGGCTATCTTTTTGTCGGGATACTTGTTGGTGACAAACTTTTCATAACCTTTGTTGGCTACGAACTCTTTATTGAATTTCAGGATTTCGTTAATCATAAGGCTGCTTTGTGTGAATGATGATTCACAAATATAGAAAAGTTATTTGGAAGGTAAAAGAAACCGATAAAAAAATAGAGCCGCGATCTGTACAAGTCGCGGCTCTAGGATTATTTATTTTTTCAACCATTTGTCCAACCAACTGAAGAAGGTGCGTTGCCAAAGCACACCATTCTGTGGTTTCAATACCCAGTGGTTTTCGTCCGGATAAATCAACAGTTCGGCAGGAACGCCACGCATCACAGCTGCATCGAACGCTGCCATGGCATGATTGGCCAAAATGCGGAAGTCCTTTTCTCCATGGATGCAGAGGATAGGAGTGTCCCACTTGTCCACAAACTTGTGAGGGGAATTGGCAAAAGTACGTT
>JAFQNW010000143.1 GCA_017420875.1 Bacteroidaceae bacterium | reverse complement strand
GCTGAAACCATAGAAGGCGGTGTCTTTCAAGAGGGATTATAATCCTGCCATATCAATCAAACAATGTCTGTTCTCTAAAAATACTACGTCCCAAATGCTTGTAAGCCAACTCTGTCACTTCACGACCACGAGGTGTACGCTTCAAGAAACCTTCCTTAATCAAGAATGGTTCATAGACTTCTTCCACCGTACCCGGGTCTTCGCCCAAAGCTGTAGAGATGGTGGTCAAACCCACCGGCCCTCCATTGAACTTATCAATGATGGTACAAAGTATCTTGTTGTCTATTTCATCCAAACCATATCGGTCGATGTTCAAGGCCTCCAATGCATAGCGGGCAATCTTGGTGTCAATTCTTCCGGTTCCTTTCACTTGGGCAAAGTCACGCACACGACGGAGCAAGGCATTGGCAATACGCGGTGTACCACGGCTACGGGATGCAATCTCGCCGGCTGCTTCCGCATCGCAAGGCACATTGAGGATGCTTGCCGAACGGCGGATGATGCGTTGCAAGATGTTGTCATCGTAATACTCCAAATGCAGGTTGATACCGAAACGGGCACGGAGAGGAGCCGTCAACAACCCACTACGGGTAGTAGCACCTACCAAGGTGAACGGACTTAACTCCAACTGGATGCTTCGTGCCGAAGGACCTTTATCGATCATGATATCGATGCGATAATCTTCCATGGCCGAATACAAGTACTCTTCCACCACAGGACTCAATCGATGAATTTCGTCGATGAAAAGGACATCATTGGGCTCCAGGCTGGTCAACACCCCGGCCAAATCGCCCGGCTTGTCGAGCACCGGACCCGAGGTGACCTTAAAGCCTACCCCCAGTTCGTTGGCTATGATGTTGCTCAAAGTAGTCTTTCCTAATCCCGGAGGACCATGCAATAATACATGGTCGAGTGCCTCACCTCTCAACCGAGCAGCCTTCACGAAGATACGCAGATTGTCCACCACCTTGTCCTGCCCGTTGAAATCCTCGAAGTTTAGCGGACGCAAGGCATTCTCAAAATCGCGTTCCTTTTTACTGAGCTGCTGCTCTCTTATGTCAAAATCTTCTTTCATTGCTATTCGTTCTTGAAAGGCAAAGATACGTAAACACCTTGACATTTTCCCTAAAAGATGCTGACGTTTTTTAAAAACGTGAAGACGTTTTGGAAAAACGCCTTGAAGTTTACTATCTTTGCCTTCATGAATAAGCAGAGAGACAAACGAGTATTGGTAGGCATGAGTGGCGGAATAGATAGTTCGGCCACATGCATCATGTTGCAGGAACAAGGTTACGAAGTGGTGGGAGTCACCATGCGGACCTGGGATGTTGCTGCCCAGTTTTCTTCGCCCGAGCAGGAAGAACCGAATTACATTCTGGAAGCCAGACAATTGGCACAGAAACTCGGCATCGAACACCACGTGGCCGATGTCCGCGAGGAATTCAAGCAAGTCATCGTAAAATATTTCATCGACGAATACCTGAAGGGCCGCACCCCGAATCCTTGTGTGATGTGCAACCCCTTGTTCAAGGAACGCCTCCTCTGCGAATGGGCCGACAAGACCGACTGTGCCTGGATATCTACCGGCCATTATTGTCGCTTGGAAGAACGGGCAGGCAAGCTTTACATCGTAGCCGGCGACGATATCACCAAGGACCAATCGTACTTCTTGTGGCGTTTGTCTCAGGAAATTCTACAACGCTTCCTCTTCCCCTTGGGCAACTACACCAAGCAGGAGGTACGTGAATATTTGAAAGAGAAGGGATATGAAGCGAAAGCCCAAGGAGGTGAGAGCATGGAAGTGTGTTTCATCGAAGGCGATTACCGCGATTTCCTCCGTCAGGAAATTCCCGACCTCGACACCAAAATCGGCCCGGGCTTTTTCGTCGACAATAAAGGGGTAAAGATTGGCCAGCACAAGGGATTTCCTTACTACACCATCGGTCAGCGAAAGGGATTGGGTATTGCCTTGGGGCATCCGGCACACGTGCTTCGCATCAACGCCGAGAAGAACACCGTGATGCTAGGTACCGCCGAGGATTTGAAGGCCGAGTACATGTTGGTAGAAGATGCCTTGATTACCAACATGCAGGAACTACTTGAATGCCCCCAACTATGCGTCCGCATCCGTTACCGAAGCAAGCCGATACCTTGCCAAGTGCTCCCACTCGACAACGGACAGATGCTGGTTCGCTTCCTAGGCGAAGCCTCAGCCATTGCCCCCGGACAATCGGCTGTATTTTACGATGGCCAACGGGTATTGGGCGGTGCCTTCATCGCCTCTCAACGAGGGATATTTAAAGTAATCGCTGACCATCCATTTTGATAGTCAGCGATTACTTTTATAGCTTAGCCGCAAATTCACGAGAAATGTAATTGTCAATGCTGGTGCAAACCTCGGCACTGAACGACATGCCGCTGGCCACAATCTTGTCCCAATCGGCCTCGGTCAGTTCATCCAAATCGGCCCGACGGATGCGATTCTTCAATAAACCGAACACCAGACCGGCATTGAAATTATCCCCGGCACCAATGGTACTCACCGTTTGCAATGGCTTGACCGGATAATCCTTTTGGATGGTCTTGGTACGCAAGGCAAGCCCTTCTCCCCCATTGGTACAAATAAAACGTGGACAATAGAATCCTACCTTTTGACGGTATATGTCATCCGCATTCATCAATCCGAACATGTTTCCAAAGTCTTCTGTCGAACCACGGACAATATCCGCATATTCAAAATTTTCCAAGATATTCGGCAACAACTTGATGGCCTCGCTGGCATGCGAACTACGGAAATTCACATCATAGTAAATGATAGCCCCTGCCTGTCGAGCCTTGTCGAGCAAGTCCTTCACCTTATCACGCAATTGGGCAGTAACTGCATAATACGAGCCTATGACGACAATGTCCTCGCTGGTAACCTCGGGCATTTCGATGTCCAAGCGAAGGTTAGGATAGTCTTTATAGAAAGAATACTCCGCATCATTTTTCTCGTTCAGGAAGGCCAACGAAACGGGCGACTTCCGCTCGGGATAAACCATCACACTATCCGTACTGATTCCGTTCTCCTTCATGAAATCAAGGATTATCCGTCCCACCTTATCACTTCCCACTTCGCTGATAAACAAGACATTCGCTCCGGCACGTCCTAAGGACACCAATCCGTTGAAAACCGATCCTCCCGGGACTGCTGCCGTTGGTTGGTTGTTCTTAAACAAGATATCCAAAATCGTTTCGCCTATTCCAATTACTCTTCTCATATGATGTTCCTATTTAAGTTGTTCGACAAGTTCTTCCAGATGATTGGCCACGCCATAATAATTGCTCAACGGCCGGCGGGTAAAATGCTTGACTTCCAATGTTTGCAAAAAGCCTATGATATCATTCCAAAAACCATCCACATTGTAGAGAATGACCTTTTTGGTATGATATCCAATCGTAGCAGCAGCCATGACATGGAATATCTCATCAAGCGTACCTACTCCCCCCGGCAAAGCTACAAGCACATCCGCCTCACGAGCCATCACATCCTTGCGGTCGCTCAAATTATCTGTGCGGAAGGTTATGTCCAGTAAATCGCTGACTGCTCCCCTTTCCTCCAGTTTGGTAGGCACTACCCCCATGATGGTAGCACCCGAGTCACGTGCAGCTTTGGCCACACATTCCATCAAGCCGATATTTGCTCCGCCATAGATCAACGTTTTCCGTTGTTCGCCTAACCAAATACCCAGTTCACGAGCTTTCTCAAAATAAATCGGATCAATGCAATCCGATGCTGAACAAAATATACCAATCTTATCCATTTTCTTTTCCATAAGTCACACAAATATCTGCATTTTTTGACTAATCGCAATAAGTTTTATTGTATTTTTGTCACATAAAAACGAATTCATCTATAAAACAATGATATACAACACACATACTTTATCCAATGGATTACGAATCATCCATGCTCCTAGAAAATCGGCTGTAGCTTATTGCGGTTTTGCCATCGATGCAGGCACACGCGATGAACAGGAATCGGAACAAGGGATGGCCCATTTTGTAGAGCACCTGATTTTTAAAGGGACACAAAAGCGACACTCCTGGCACATCGTAAACCGAATGGAATACGTAGGAGGCGACTTGAATGCTTACACCAATAAGGAAGAGACGGTGGTCTATAGTGCTTTTCTGGTCGAGCACTTTTCGCGTGCAGTCGAATTACTGTCCGATATTGTCTTTCACAGTACTTTTCCACAGGCTGAAATAGACAAGGAAGTAGAAGTAATTATCGACGAAATACAAAGCTACGAGGACAGCCCTGCGGAACTGATTTTCGATGAATTCGAGGAAATTGTATTCCCTAACCACCCTTTGGGAAGAAAAATATTAGGGAAACCAGAACTTTTACACGGATTCAAGAGTAAAGATGCACTGAACTTTACTGCCCGTTTTTACCAACCACACAACATGGTTTTCTTTGTCCTGGGTGACTTGGATTTCAAACGAGTCGTCCGACTTGTGGAAAAATACGTCAGTGATATCCCTGCGTCCAATCAAGAATATCATCGACAATCGCCATTAATCTATACTCCACAAACATTGCAACTACATAGAGATACGCACCAGGCCCATGTCATGATAGGCCGAAGAGGCTACGATGCACACAGCGAAAAACGAACTGCACTTTATTTATTGAACAACATCCTGGGCGGACCGGGAATGAATAGTAGACTGAATGTGGCATTACGAGAACGAAGCGGCTTGGTATACAATGTAGAGGCCAACCTAACATCTTATACCGATACCGGAATTTTCTGTATTTATTTCGGAACCGATCCTAAACATATAGAACGTTGCCTCCGATTGGTTCACAAAGAATTAAAACGCCTGCGTGAACAACCATTAAGCAGTAGCCAGTTCAGAGCCGCCCAAAAACAAATCATCGGACAAATTGGAGTAGCTTGCGACAATTTTGAAAACAAGGCATTGGATATGGCAAAAACCTTCTTGCACTACGACAAGTTCGAAGGACCAGAAGGGGTTTTCCAACGTATTGAAAAACTCACACCGCACGACTTATGGAAAGTAGCCAACGAAATGTTCGATGAAAACGATCTTTCAACATTAATTTATTCATAAACCGATACTACATGAAAAAACTGATTCTTTGCTTATGGGGGATAGTCCTTTCATTATCCATTCATTCCCAAAACACCGACCTTACTCAAGGATTAAGCATCTGGTTTGACAAACCCAACCAACTGACAGGCATGGCCTCGTGGTACAATTATAGTGCAGACAAGGAATGGGAAGAACGGTCACTCCCCATTGGTAACGGTAGTTTTGGAGGAAACATCCTAGGCTCCATTGCGGCCGAGCGAATTACCCTGAACGAGAAATCGTTATGGCGTGGCGGCCCCAATACCGCCAAAGGGGCAGCTTACTACTGGAATGTAAACAAGGAATCGGCCCATCTACTACCCGAAATACGACAAGCCTTTGCCGAAGGAAATGAAGCTAAGGCTCAAAAGCTCACCGAAGAGAACTTCAACGGATGGGCTCAATACGAGGCAGAGAATGAAAGTCCTTTCCGTTTTGGTTCTTACACCACAATGGGAGAAATATACATTGAAACCGGTTTAAGCGAAATAGGGATGAGCGACTATAAGCGTGTCTTGTCCTTAGACTCCGCATTGGCTGTCGTCAGTTTCCGAAAAGACGGAGTATTATACGAACGTACTTCATTTGCTTCGTTTCCGGATAGTGTCATGGTCCTGAAATTCAGTGCAGACAAGCCGGGCATGCAAAACCTGACCTTCAGTTATGCAGACAATCCCGAAGCCGAAGGAAAGATTACCCCTCATGGCGACAAAGGAATCCTCTATACAGGCAAGTTAAAGAACAACCAGATGGAGTTTGCCCTATGCATCCATGCACAACACAAAGGAGGTACACTCCAAGCCACCCCCGATGGAAAGCTCATCGCCCGGAATGCCGATGAAGTCATCTTCCTATTGACAGCCGATACGGATTACAAGATAAATTTTGACCCTGACTTTAACGACCCGAAGACCTACGTGGGTGTACAACCGGTCCAAAGTGTATTGGCTATGATGGAATCTGCCGAAATGCACGACTACCATGCATTGAAAAAACGTCATCAAGCGGATTATCTACAACTATTCAACCGAGTAAAGCTACACTTGAACCCCAATGCTCCAATGACATTAGAATACCCGGGTGTCAACGACTTGCCTACTTACAAACGTTTGGAACGTTATCGCAAAGGGAATCCGGACTTTCGATTGGAAGAAATTTACTACCAATTCGGAAGATACTTGTTGATAGCCAGTTCTAGGCCAGGCAATCTGCCTGCTAATTTGCAAGGTTTATGGGCCAATGGTGTAGATGGCCCTTGGCGAGTGGATTACCATAACAATATCAACATCCAAATGAACTATTGGCCTGCATGCCCGACCAACCTGAGCGAATGTAACTGGCCACTCATTGATTTTATCCGAACGCTGGTTAAACCTGGAGCCCAAACGGCCAAATCATATTTTGGGGCCCGAGGTTGGACGGCATCGGTTTCAGCCAACATTTTCGGATTCACCTCCCCTCTTGCCAGTCAGAACATGTCCTGGAACTTTTCACCCATGGCAGGGCCATGGCTGGCTACTCACATTTGGGAATATTACGACTACACTCGCGACAAACAATTCTTGAAAGAAATAGGTTATGACCTGATTAAAAGCAGTGCAGATTTCGTAACCGATTACCTTTGGCATAGACCAGACGGAAGCTATACTGCAGCCCCTTCAACTTCCCCCGAGCATGGGCCTATTGATGAAGGTGCAACTTTTGTACATGCCGTTATTCGCGAAGTGTTACTGAATGCCATTGAGGCCAGCAAGGTTCTTGGGATAGATGCCAAAGCCCGCAAGGAATGGAATCATATCTTAGCACATTTGGCCCCTTACCAGACAGGCCGATATGGACAGTTAATGGAATGGTCGAAAGACATTGATGACCCGAAGGATCAGCATCGCCATGTAAATCATCTGTTTGGCTTGCATCCAGGACATACCATCTCGCCCATCACCACCCCTGAACTAGCCAAAGCATCACGTATTGTGCTGGAACACCGGGGTGATGGAGCAACCGGCTGGAGTATGGGTTGGAAACTCAATCAATGGGCACGCCTACAGGATGGTAACCATGCATATACCTTGTTCGGGAATCTGCTCAAAAATGGCACCATGGATAATCTTTGGGACACTCACCCACCCTTCCAGATAGACGGGAACTTTGGAGGTACAGCAGGAATGACAGAACTGTTATTGCAAAGTCACATGGGATTTATCCAACTGCTTCCTGCCCTTCCGGATGCTTGGCAAGAAGGTTCTGTGGAAGGATTACTGGCTCGTGGTAATTTCGAAGTTGATCTGCATTGGGCAAACGGCCAATTGCAAGAAGCTATCATTACATCAAATGCCGGGCAACCTTGCCAAATTCGCTATGGCAACCAAACTTTGAACTTCAAGACCAAGAAGGGGCAGAGCTACACCATCACTTCTGTAGATGGAAAGTTAATTATCGCACACACTTCTGCAAAACAAGAAGGCTTTCCGGCCCCATATTGAAAAGCAAGTCGGCAATGCTCAGATTAGGCAGGAAGCCTAATTTGTCTTTGAACACCTGATAATAGGGCTGGGGCACAAAACCAGTCGCTTCTAACATGGCATCATGCTTAGGATGAATCAGTTCCCTTAAATCCAACTCGCCATCATGAAAGGAGGTACGATATTCGGTCGTGCCTTCCATTTTTGGATGCATATCAATTAATTCGCACACCAACGCACTAATTTCTTGATTGAAATCCCAAAGGAAAGGATACTTCTTTTCATAGAAAACTCGGAAATCGTCGGCATAATACTCAAAGAAAGGGCTATTCCGATAATTGGACACCAAAGCATTCCAATGCATGTGACGCCAATTGCCATGATCAGAGATGCGAACATCCTTCATCGGACACTTCAAGGTCGCACTCTTTTCTGTCGGGATTGTCAAGGCTAAAGAGCCATCGGAAGCCGCTATGATACAACGGTTACGATACGTCTGTTTCACATAATTATCATAACGCTCTATGTAAGCTTTTTCACAAGCCAAAAGTTTTGCATAATAACCTATAGGAGCCAAATAAGCCGATGTAAGATAAATAGTTTGTTCCATTATTGTACGTATTGAAAAAAACGCCCCTCACGGGAAGAATACCAAATGCGACATGCCTTGCCTATGAGGTGGTCGTGAGGAACCAGACCAAACAACCTGGAGTCTGATAAATTAACGGGATTATTGGAAGCCATCCAATAATAATCCTTTTGAAAGACATAATCGGATACTGGCCTACCATCCACCCAAAGCGTATCATTTTTAATGGTTGCACGACGATTTTCATGGTGAAGAATCGTATTGCATAATAAGGTCATATTCCATGGATAGACCTTTACTGCCTTTCCCCGTGATGGGATTACCAATGGATGAATATCTGCACTATCATTTTCATGTAATAGGTTCAGTTTGCATCCCGTTCCCAGCTTTTGACGCAACAAATAAGCTTCATAATGACTGAAGCTACGCACATGATGCCCCTTCGAATATCCCACCAACGGATTGTCCTGAATTCCTAATTGACTCAAGACGCTTTGCAAACTATCTTCCAACTCATAAGGATACGCATAAAGTTGTTTGCTATCGGGGCTAAGTGAACGCTTGCCGGTTACAATCAGTTCGCGGTTCAACATCAAAGTATCTCCCGGAATACCCACACAACGACTGATAAAGAGTTCTCTAGAAAATATCGGAGCTTCCTTATCTGCCGGATTCGGATTGTTGAACAATACAATATCGCCCCTCTCTGCCCGTTTTGAGAAAAAATGGGCAGAAGTAAAAGGCAAACGCAACCCATAACTCCACTTATTTACCAGAATCTTTTCTCCTTGATACAAACTGTTCTCCATCCCTGTAGAAGGTATTGTACAAGAAGTAAAGGCAAAAGTCTTGACCAGCAACACGATGAGTATTGCTGTCAACAAAACTTTCAAGTATATGGGAATGTGCTTCATTGTTTCTTTGTCATGTGACTTGTGTTATTCCTCGTATATGAGGAATAGCACAAGTATCTTAAATGACGTATACTAACTACTTTATATTATCCACGCACGTAAACAGACGATTCCATCGGATTTTTCCATCCAACCATCCTCTATCAGGATCTAATGAAAGCCAAATGAAAATCGGTTTTCCTACGATATGGTCTTCGGGAACAAATCCCCAGAAACGGGAGTCTGCCGAATTGTGGCGATTATCCCCCATCATCCAGTAATAATCCATCTGGAAAGTATATTGGTTTGTTTCCTGTCCATTGATATAAATCTTTCCATTCTTTACCTGCAAATCGTTTCCTTCATAGGCATGGATGCAACGCTCATAAAAAGGCAGATTGTCCAAAGTCAAATCGATGGTCTCTCCTTTCTTCGGAATCCAAATGGGGCCATAGTTATCTGTTGTCCAGCCAGTCAGTTTGTTTACAGGATACAAACCGCCGGCATCATCACCCGGTGCGATTTCGATTGAAGCAACGATATCCTTTCTTGCCAACAATGCCTGCTTTACTTTTTCAGTAATAGGCATATTGTAAGTTTTTGCATCAGGGAGATAATATCCTAAGTCTTCTTGACTGATACCCAATTCGTGTGCCAACTCATCGGGGATAGGTTTCAACACCTTTACCCAATGGCGATATTCCACATTGTCAGGTTCTTTATTCGCTACACCGTCCAAATAAACAATCCGGTCTTTTATCTCCAAGGTTTGTCCCGGCAGGCCTACACAACGTTTCACATAGTTTTCACGACGATCGACCGGTCGACTGATGACTTCTCCAAAGGTAGCCTTATTTTCATTGATATAACGACGACCCTGTTGGTAATAATGGTCATAAACCATCCGTTGCTGCTCGGCATTCATGGAAGTCAAGTCCATCGGCTTGCTCAATTCTTTTCCTGCCTGATAGCTGAGACGATAAATGTCTTCGGCAGGGAAATTCACCGCAACCGTGTCCCCGGCTGGGAAATTAAACACCACAATGTCATTGAGTTGTACTTCGCCCAATCCCTTCACGCGTTTATAATCCCACTTCGGCCATTCCAAATACGACTTCGCGTTTACAATTGGAAGTGTATGCTGTGTAAGCGGCATATGAAGCGGAGTTTGTGGTATGCGAGCTCCATAGCTTGCCTTGTTCACAAACAAGTAATCCCCCACCAGCAAGGACTTTTCCAACGATGAGGAAGGAATCACATAATTCTGGAAGAAAAACAAATTCACAAAATAGACAGCTACCAAGGCAAACACAATGGCATCTACCCAACTCATCACACTACGAACCGTTTCGTTCTTCGATTCTTTCCACCAAGTCCAAGGAATTTTCTTGGTGATGTACGCATCATATATAAAAGGTATTACTACCAAACCTAGCCAACTTTTCAACCAAAGCAGAAAAGCCAGCCACAATACCAAGACAATGGCAAACTTAATCCACTGTTTCCGTGTTGCTTGATTCATAATTAAAATTGAAATAAATCGTTCATACCTAAGAAACCTTCATGATTGGCGGTATATTCAGCTGCCAACACGGCACCCAACGCAAAACCCTTACGATTCTTGGCGTCGTGTGTAATGGTAATACTATCTGCCTCCGAATCGTAACGAATGGAATGAATGCCCGGAACTTCTCCTTCACGAATGGAGCTAACCGACAGCTCATTGTCGGCACAAGCGGTAGTCCCACTGATAGTTCCATCCGGAGCTGTTAAAGTTCCCATTACCCATTTTTCCTTACGAGTCATGTTTTCCAGAATGCCTTCAGCCAGCGTAATGGCAGTTCCACTAGGAGCATCCAGTTTATGTATATGGTGAGTCTCTACCATCGACACATCATAACTGGAGAATTTATCCATGATACGAGCCAAATACTTGTTTACTGCAGAAAAGATGGCTACGCCCAAGCTAAAGTTAGAAGACCAAAATAAAGTCTTACCACCTTCTGTACATAGTCTTTTTACCTCGTCACCATGCTCTTCCAACCAACCGGTACTTCCGGAAACCAACTTTACTCCTGCGGCAAATGTCTTTATATAATTATGGTATGCCACCATCGGATTCGTAAACTCAATGGCCACATCAGCCGACTTGAAAGCTTCCGATTCAAAATCCTGCTGATTGTCTATATCTATGATACTCACAATTTCATGCCCACGGGCGATGGCAATCTTTTCAATTTCCTTGCCCATCTTTCCATATCCAATTAATGCTATTTTCATTGTTCCTCTGATATTTTTGCTACAAAGATAGTGTTTTTCATTGTAAACCTTTATTTTTGTCGAACATTTACAGCTCGTTAACATGGAACAACTGCTTCATTACGTCTGGAAACATAAGATTTTTCCACTGAAAGAACTCCTGACAACCGATGGCCAACAACTGGAAATCATCGACCCAGGCTTGCATAATCGCAATGCCGGCCCTGATTTCTTTAATGCCAAAATCAAGTTGGATGGCGTACTATGGGTTGGAAACATCGAAATCCATACCACTTCCAGTGATTGGATGAAACATAAACACCACTTGGATCAAGCTTATGATTCTGTCATCCTCCATGTAGCGACCCAAATTGATACGGATGTGTACAGAAGTAATGGTCAAAAAATACCTCAACTACAACTTTCATGTCCTCAGTCAATCAAAGAAAACTATCAAGAGTTGTTGGCTATCGATCATTACCCACCTTGCTTTCGCTTGATACCCTCTCTGTCTACATTCATGCTCCACTCATGGATGTCGGCTTTGCAAACTGAACGCTTTGAACAGAAAGCCCGACAAATCACCGAACGGCTTACTCTTTGCAATCAAAACTGGGAAGATGCCTTCTTCATCACGTTAGCAAGAAATTTTGGATTTGGGATCAATGGAGATACTTTTGAGAATTGGGCCAAACACATTCCTTTACGAGCAGTAGACAAGCATCGGGACAATTTGTTCCAAATAGAAGCTATCTTTTTCGGACAAGCCGGACTATTAGCCACTAACGAGGGTGATGAATATTACAATGAGCTAAAAAAAGAATATAATTACCTGGCCTACAAGTTCGATTTCACTCCAATGGATGCCCACCATTGGCGTTTCCTTCGTTTACGACCTAACAACTTTCCGCATATACGCATCGCCCAGTTGGCATGTCTATACCATCGCAGCTACGGACTTTTTTCGGAGTTAATGGAAAAGAACACGCTGAAAGAAATCCGCGACCTGCTTAGAGGAGGTACGTCCATCTATTGGCTTACACATTATATATTTAACGAGAAATCACCTGCACGCCCCAAAACATTAAGCGATTCTTCCATCGACCTGATTATAATTAATACGGTTGTGAGTTTCCTTTATGCCTATGGACTTCATAAGGCAAACGAACAGTTATGCCAACGTGCCAACCGTTTTTTGGAAGAATTAAGAGCCGAAAACAACTACATTGTTCGAATGTGGGCCGAATGTGGTTTAAAAGCCGAACACGCAGGCGACAGCCAAGCCCTCATCCAATTAAAAAAGGAATATTGTGACCCTAAAAAATGTTTGTATTGCCGAATCGGGTTCGAATATTTGACAAGGTCAAAACAACTTTGACATTTAATTTTTAACAAAATTTCGGCTTTTAGTCAAAAACCTTTCACATTCTCATTAATCGTGCCAAGAATGACTATTTTTTTGCATTTTCAAGAAGAAAAACTCTTTTTTCTTCTTTTTTTTGCATTTTTTCGACAAAAAAGATACAACCTATTATAAAAAAACATATCTTTACGGCCATCTATTCTTCTCTACCATAAACAATTTTTGACTTTTTATCGTCAAAAACCATTAAAAAGGTATAAAAGATTGCAGAAAATAGGGAAAGTACCGGCAGTACTTATCCCAAACTATAGGTATTAATAACAAAAAGAGAGATGAAGAAAAATGTATTCCTGCTATTGGCTGCATGGATGTGTATGCAAGCAGTCATAGCACAGACATGCTTACCCGAAGAGATTGCCTATAAGGTAAAGAACGAAGGGTTTGCCAAATCAAAGATTACAGAAATCTCCCAATTCATGACAGACGACCTAGGACCACGCTTGGCCGCCTCAAAGTTGAAATTGAGAGCTGAAAAATTGGTAGTAGACAAGCTAACCGAACTTGGTTTATCCAATGCTAGAGTGGAATTCGCATCAGATTTCACGAAAGGTGGTTGGGACAATGAAAAGAACTACGTGGCCATGACTGCACCTTATTATTGCAGTTTTGCAGCAAATCCCAAGGCTTGGTCGGGCAGCACCAACGGATTGGTCAAAGGAGAATGTGTGGTTCTCGATGCACAGACCATTGCCGACTTGGACAAATACAAAGGCCAATTAGCCGGCAAGATTGTGTTGATGCCTGCTACTCAGAACTACGAAATGGTCTTTACCCCACTTGCATCACGCTATACCGAAGAACAATTGGATGTATTGGCACAAGACCCACGTCCGGGAAATGCCAACCGTCGTCGTCCGATGGGTAATTGGCAAGCTATGCGTGAATTGCAGCAAGCCATCGCTACTTTCTTGAAGAATGAAAATGTATTGGCTGTAATCAGCGGTAGCGGTACTTTCAATGTGCCTCACTCACGCGGTGTACAATACAAGGTTGGCGAACCGGAACCGACTCCGGAAATCATCCTTCCAATCGAAGACCACGGCCGTATGGTACGCATGATCAGCAAGGGCGAAAAGGTCGAAATGGAGTTGGATATCAAGAACGTCTTTACAGACAACCAAAAGATTAACAATGTCATTGCTGAAATCCCAGGTACAGACCCGAAATTGAAGAACGAAATCATCTTGCTTGGTGGACACTTGGATTCATGGCATGGTGGAACCGGCGGTGCCGACAATGCATCCGGTTGTATCGTGATGATGGAAGCCATGCGTATCATCAAGGCATTGGGCATCTCACCGAAGCGTACTATCCGTATTGCACTTTGGGGAGGTGAAGAACAAGGCCTTTACGGTTCTAGAGGATATGCCGACCAATATCTTTATGACTCAGAAAAGAGAAAGACCTTATCCGGCTACGAAAAATTTGCCCTCTATTTAAATATGGACAATGGTTCCGGCCGTTTCCGCGGTATTTACCTGGAAGAAAACGATTTGGCCGTTCCATTTTTCGAAGCTTGGAAAAAGCCTATCGAATCACTCGGATTCAAGACACTCACACTGCGTAAGACTGGCGGTACCGACCACATGAGTTTCGATCGTTTGGGCTTGCCTGCCTTCCAGTTCATTCAGGACGAGTTGGAATACGATCGTACTTATCATACAGTGATGGATACTTACGAACGTCTTTCATTGGAAGATTTGACTATCGATGCAACCATCGTTGCTTGGCTGGCACTGAATGCAGCTATGGATACCGACCGTATCCCTGTCAAGCCGGGTTATCCTGAAAACATCCCAGCTCCAATGGGAAGAAGATAATCAGAATAAAAAGAGAGAACTATATATTTTATTAATTTAAAAGAGAGATTATGAAAAAAAGATTGTTCATGTCGTTTGTTGGCTTGATACTTTGTATCGGGTTAGCAGTGGCTCAAGTCTCAAAAGTAACAGGTGTTGTAACATCTTCCGAAGACGGTGAGCCAGTAATTGGAGCATCTGTATTGGTAGAAGGTACAACTACCGGTTCTATCACAGACCTTGAAGGTAAGTTTACCATCTCTAATCTTCCTTCAGATGCTAAGTTCTTGATCGTGTCTTATGTAGGTATGAGAACACAAAAGGTAGCTATTACCTCAGGAACTATTGCCATTGAATTGAAGCCTGAAAGCGAAGTGATGGACGAAGTGGTGGTTACTGCCATGGGTATCTCACGTGAAAAGAAGGCTTTGGGTTATGCTTTGCAAGAAGTGAAGTCAGACCAAATCACTCAAGCAGCTCCGATGAACGTAGCAACTGCTTTGTCGGGTAAGGTTGCCGGTGTACAGATTACTTCACAAGGTGGTCAGATTGGTGCTTCACAAAACATTGTTATTCGTGGTAACTCTTCATTTGGTAACAATGCTCCGTTGATTGTTGTAGACGGTGTGCCCATCCAGAACGATAACGGTACTGGCTCTGGTATCAACTTGGGTTCAGGTATGAACGATATCAACCCGGAAGATATCGAATCAATTTCTGTTTTGAAAGGTGGTTCGGCTGCTCTTTACGGTATGCGTGCCGGTAATGGTGTTATCTTGATTACTACCAAGAGTGGTAAGAAGGACAAAGGTGTAAGAGTATCTTACGATGGCAGCTTTACTGTTGACAAAATTTACAACTTGCCGGGTCTTCAGAACAAGTATGGTCAAGGTTACTACGGTTCTGAATTTGACTGGGAAGAAAGTGGTGCAAAGGCAAGCGGTATGTCTTACCAAGACTTTGCTAAGAACTATGGTTTCAGTTACTACGATGGTTCAGGTAATGGTGTAAACGATAACGCTGACGAATCTTGGGGCCCTCGTTTGGACATCGGCTTGATGTTACCACAGTATAACAGCCCAATCGTGAATGGTGTTCGTGAAGCTACTCCATGGGTATCTCAACCGAACAATATTAAGGACTTCTTTGATACTGGTTATTCACAAAACCATGTAGTATCATTGACTTCTACTACAGATCGGTCTTCTACACGTGCTTCTTTGGGCTTCCGTGACCAAAAGGGTACTACTCCGAATACAGACCAAAAGCGTTATTCTGCTGCATTGAATACACACATGGCAGTAAACAAGTATGTAGACTTCGACTTGTCTGCTAACTTTATCCGTACACAGAGCGACAACTTGCCTGTAACTGGTTATAATGGTACTAATCCGTTGCAATCTTTGTTGCAATGGCATGGTCGCCAAATTGACATCAATGACTTATATGCCAATATGGATCAGAAAGATGAGTATGGAAACTATACTCACTACAACTGGCAGAATGCATATGCAACCAATCCTTATTGGAGTATGTATCACAACTTGAACAAGTACACTCGTGACCGTTTCTACGGTAAGACTTCTATCTTTGTGAAGCCGACAGATTGGTTGAAGTTCGAAGCTCGTTTAGGTTTCGACCACTTCGACTCTAACCAATTCTCTAATATTGAATGGAGTGTAGACTATCCTGAAGGATATTTCCGTGATTACGACCGTCGTACTACTGAAATCAACGGTGATTTCATCGCATACTTTACCAAGAACTTCGGTAAGTTATCAGTAAACGCTTTGGCCGGTGCCAACTATCGCGACTACAACTACGGAATTAAGGCTGTAGGTGCAGATAACTTGACAGTACAAGGTTTGTACACTACAGCAAATGCGAAGGGTAGCCCTTATGTGTCTCAAAATCACGAAACTCGTCGTTCAAACTCTGTATATAGTAACTTCTCATTCGGTTGGGACAACCAAGTATATTTGGATATCAGCTTGCGAAACGACTGGGATTCTACTTTGGACAAGTCGTTCTTCTATCCATCATTCAGCGGTAGCTGGTTGATTTCTGAAACATTCCCGAAATTGGTAGAAAACCAAGCTGCTTTGAGCTTCTTGAAGGTTCGTGGTGGTTGGGCTAAGATTGGTAACGCTACTGACCCATACCGTTTGAATAAATATTATTCAGTAGTTACAGCCCCATTTGGTGAAAATGTATTATACTACAATCCAACAACTTATCCAGCACAAAATCTTAAGCCAGAAATGGTAAAGACTTGGGAAGCCGGTATCGAAGCTAACTTCTTGCATAACCGTATCCGTTTGGATGCTGCTTACTACCAACGTGTAACTACAGACCAGATTATGTCTGCAGAAATCTCAAATGCTACAGGTTATACATCAATGTTTATCAACGCCGGTAAGGTAAGCAACAAGGGTATTGAAATTTCGTTGACTGGTGATATTATCAAGAATGAAAATGGTTTCAACTGGACTTCTACTTTGAACTGGTCAAGAGACAAGAGTACTATCGATGAACTATACACCGATCCTAAAACTGGCCAAAAATTGGAAGCTTATGTAATTGGCGAAAGTTGGAGCTGTATTAACTACGCTATTCCTGGAAAAAGTTGGGGTACATTGGTAGGTACCGGTTATGTGTACAACGAAGATGGTTCAATCTTGGTTGAAAATGGTGTTCCTGTTTACGAGGCAGACAAGGAAATCGGTGACGTAACTCCGGATTGGTTGGCAGGTTGGAGCAACGAATTCTCTTACAAGAACTGGAGCTTCGGTTTCATGCTCGACTATCGTAAGGGTGGTGACGTTTACTCTGTATCACAAGCCTTCGGTTCACAGACAGGTATCTATGACTATACTGCTCAAGGAAACATCCGTGAAACCGGTGTTATTGCAGGTAAGAACTTCATGACTGACAAGGTATTCAAGAATGCAGATGGTAGCATCAACAATACAGCAGTGAATGCAGAAGACTTCTTCTACAACTTCTATTCTATCTGTGAAATGTCTGTATTCGACGGTTCATACTTGAAGTTGCGTGAAGCACACATCACCTATAAGTTCCCACAAAGCATCTTGAAGAAGACTAAGTTCATCCGCGATGCACACGTATCGTTAGTAGGTAACAACTTGGCATTGCTTTGGGTACACGATTCTAACTTGACTCACATGGACCCAGAATCTACTACAGGTTCAGGTAATGGTAGTGTAGGTTTCGAATCTAATGCATATCCTCCATCAAGAAGCTTCGGTATCAAGGTGGGCGTAACATTCTAAGGGTTAAACTTAAAAGATAGAAAAGATTATGAAAGAATATATGAAAAAAATAGCAGTAGCATTGATGGCTGTTGCCATGATGTCTGCAACGGTTGGATGTACCGATTCCTTTGAGGAAATTAATACCGACCCGGATAATGCAACGGACGTTCCAAATGCAAACTTATTGTCATACGTTCTCTATAACACATCCTATAGCTGCCACGACCGTTGGTTTTCTATGGACGAGCCAATGACCTTCTGTGGATATGCTGCCAAGATGAGCTATATTGATGAATCAAGATATAGTTATCGTACCGGCGTTCAAGATTCAAACTGGGCGGACATGTATCGTAATTTGAATAACGTTATGGATATTCAAAGACGTGCAGCTGAGCTTTATCCAAACCTTTTGAATGTAGCTAAAGTATGGGAAGTAGTTATAATGCAAATTACTACAGACCGTTGGCGTGATGTTCCATATAGCGATGCTGTAAAAATGGCTGATGGTGTATTAAATCCGACTTACGATACACAGGAAGAAATCTATCCGGCTTTGTTGGCTAAATTAAAAGAAGCTGCCGAAGGTTTCCAAACAGTAGGAGTAGATGATGTAGAGGGCGACATATTGTTCGATGGTGATTTAAATAAGTGGCAGAGATTCTGTAACTCTCTTCGTTTGCGATTGGCTATCCGTATCTCTGGTGTAGATGCAGCTTTGGCTAAGTCTACTATTGAAGAAGTGTTGGGCAACCCAGACAAATATCCAATTATGGAGGATAATGATGATAATGCATTCTTCTGGTATGATGGATCTGATTCAAACTATTGGGAACCTATTGCATCAGCATATCGTACTCGTAAAACTGAGTTTAGCAGCTCAGACGTAATGGTTGACAATTTATTGGCAAACAACGACCCACGTATCCATGTATATTGTAATCCAACTCCATCAAGCCAAAATCCAAAGGACGTAGATGATCCAGAAAGTGGATATGTATCAGACTACACAGATGGTACTCCAGTATATAGAGGCTATGTTATCGGTGCAAAAGCTAACGCTGTTTCTAAGAAATACTCTGTATGGGGACATAAATATGGTATTGATTTGGGTGGTTTCTCTCCATGGATGCGTGTAGCTGAAGTTTACTTCCACATTGCCGAAGCCAAGATGTTGGGTTACAACGTAGGTAGCTATGCTGCTACTGCAGAAGAAGCTTACAACAAGGCTGTAGCTCTTTCATTGGAAGAAAACGGTGTTGCTGAAGCTGATGCTGAAGCTTATTTGGCTGGTGCCGGTAAGTTCGATGGTTCAATCAAGAAGCTTTGGTACGAAGAATGGGTAGCTATGTTCAAGCAAGGTATGGAAGGTTGGTCATTGTACCGCCGTACAGGTACTCCGGAAAACATGTACATTGCTCCGGGTCGTCCGGCTCAATATGCTAACCACAATGTACCTCCATTGCGTTCACCATATCCATCTACAGAAAGAAACTTGAATAAAGCAAACAACGCTCCGTTCGATGCAGACGTTGTAGATAACCTTTGGGGTAAACCAATGTGGTGGGATACACGTGAAGGTGTATATTAATCAGATTTTTCTCTCTTAAAGAAAAATAACCCAGGTGGCTATTCTCAGTGATTGAGCGTAGCCACCATTTTTTTATAGTGACTACATTTAGCCTAGCTAAATAAGCCGGATATCCTTGATGAAAAATCCGCCTATTGCTGAAGAAAAACAGTTTATTTCAAGAAGAAAAAGTTAATCAGAACTTATGATTCGCTAATTACAAGTTCTGATTGGCGGATTATAAGTTCTGATTGGCGAATCAAAACTTATGATTAACTTTCTAGAGCTGAAGAAACAGAAAAGTCTTCCGTAACATCTAGAAAATGTACTTTGTAGCATTTCCTTTTATCGTCGCGAGAAAACCAGAAATTTAATTGGCCCTGACCAAATTTAGGGGCAAGCGAACTATTATAACCTCGTGTCATTCTGGGCGTTGCTATAATTGCTTCACTCCTCTAAAAATGGCGAAAAACTTTCCTCATAAAGGCATAATCTAGCCTCAAGAAACGGAACTGAATCGATTACTAAAAAAATAAATACGTTCCACTTGCCTACCAATCAAAAATTATTACCTTTGTTTTATGGGAAAATATATCTACGAACTGAAGATGAAGGTACGCGACTATGAATGCGACCTTCAGGGCATTGTAAACAATGCCAACTACCAACACTACCTGGAACATACACGCCATGAATTCCTGACTTCGACAGGCGTTAGTTTTGCCAAACTTCACGAAGAAGGGGTAGACCCTGTTGTGGCTCGACTGACCATGTCGTTCAAAACACCTCTTCGAAGCGGAGATGAGTTCATTTCCAAACTCTACCTGAAGAAAGAAGGTATCAAGTATGTATTCTATCAAGACATCTTCCGGGCATCAGACCTGAAGATGGTTATCAAAGCCACCGTAGAAACGGTATGTATTGTAAATGGTAGATTAAGTGACAGTACACTTTTCGACCAAATATTTGCCAATTACCTGGAAAACCAATGAGAAACGAGGCCATTTATTCGCTGGCACTGAGTAGAATTCCGGGGTTAGGAGCAGTCAGTGCATGCAATTTAGTAAGAACAGTAGGAAGTGTGACAAGCATCTTTGAAAACCGTAAAGAACTGCCTCAGCTTATTCCAGGAGTCACAGACAAATTGGTAAAAGCCTTGGATTGTCCTGAAGCATTCAAAAGAGCCGAAAAAGAGCTTCTATTCGCCGAAAAGAATCACATACAATGCCTGACATTCTTCGACGAGAGATATCCGTCCAGACTTCGCGAATGCGATGATGCTCCCCTATTTCTGTTCTATCGAGGGAATACCGAATTAAACTCGCTACGAGTTGTAAGTATAGTAGGCACCCGTCATGCAACTCCATACGGGGAGGACATCTGCCATTCCTTCGTTAAGGAACTGGCCCAATCATGCCCTGATGTTTTAATTGTCAGCGGGCTGGCTTACGGGATTGACATACATGCCCATAGAGCGGCTTTACTGAACGGATTTCCCACCGTTGGTGTACTGGCACACGGATTGGACCGAATCTATCCGGCAGCCCACCGAAAAACAGCCATAGCCATGCTTGAACAAGGTGGATTATTAACCGAATTCATGAGTGAAACCAATCCTGACAGGCAAAACTTCGTGAGACGAAACCGTATTGTAGCAGGTATGAGCGATGCCACCATCGTTATTGAATCCGCAGCCAAAGGTGGTGCCTTGATTACCGCTGAACTGGCAGAAAGCTATCATCGTGATTGCTTCGCTTTTCCGGGAAGAACAACCGATACCTATTCCGTTGGCTGCAACGAATTGATTAAACAAAACAGAGCGGCGTTAATCCTCTCTGCTGAAGACTTTCTGGAAGCCATGGGATGGGAACAAGCAGAACATGCACCCAAAACGAATGTACAACGAGAACTATTCCCAGAGCTTAGCGAAGCAGAAGAAACGATTGTACGGATTCTGCAAGGCTCAACAGACGGTATTCAAATAAATACCCTCGTAGTTGAAAGCAATATGCCCATTAACCGTGTAAGTGCCATCTTGTTTGAATTAGAAATGAAGGGAATTGTGCGAGCTATGGCAGGTGGAGTATATAGACTTATCCTATAAGCATAAAAAAAGGAGCAACGCCTTGCTCCAATCATTTTTACCTTAAATCTAATACTATGAAAACTTTCTTGATGCAAATATAATAGTTTCTCATAAATCAACCAAACAAAATAACAAAATAAAAGCATTATTTGACCTTTATTTACACTTTAGACATAAAAAATCCCGTTTCCTGCATGGAAACGGGATTTTTATTCAGTTATACCTATCTTTTAGTCGGCCAACTTCGCACAAATGAATTCGCGGTTCAAGCGAGCGATGTTGCTGATAGAGATACACTTTGGACATTCGGCTTCGCAAGCACGAGTGTTTGTACAGTTACCGAAGCCCAATTCGTCCATCTTAGCCAACATAGCCTTAGCACGGCGAGCAGCTTCTACCTTACCCTGTGGCAACAATGCCAACTGGCTTACCTTAGCAGAAACGAACAACATAGCCGAACCGTTCTTACAAGCAGCAGCACAAGCACCACAACCGATACATGCAGCAGCATCCATAGCTTCGTCAGCGATTGGCTT
>JAFQNW010000142.1 GCA_017420875.1 Bacteroidaceae bacterium | reverse complement strand
AGAGGGTCGGCGGTTCGAATCCGTCAACGCCCACTCAAGAAAGCCTCGCAAGACTTGCGAGGCTTTTTCTTTATTACCCTCTCTTATATGATATACCTCATACAATCCACAAATTCATGCATAAAAAAAGCGGATATGCTTTTGCATATCCGCTCTCTAGTTGCGGAGGCCCGATTCGAACGAACGACCTTTGGGTTATGAGCCCAACGAGCTACCACTGCTCCACTCCGCGATGTTTATTTCTGATTACGGGTGCAAAGGTACGGCTTTTTCTGATATCTGCAAACTTTTCCATGATATTTTTTCGTCGCTCCAATTCTTTTATGGCATAATTCATTGAATACCAATCAATTTAAGAATTGTTAATTAATACATTCGAAGAATATTATTCCGTTTACTTGTCCGAAACAAAGAAAAAGCGTAATTTTGCACACATATATACGTAATTGTGCAATAGACTCCTATGACAGTATCGAAGACAAGAGCTAAATTAGTGGATGTAGCCCGTCAGTTGTTCGCTAAGAATGGTGTAAACAACACAACGATGAACGACATTGCGGTGGCCTCAAAAAAAGGCCGGCGTACGCTATACACCTACTTTAAAAGTAAGGAAGAAATCTACATGGCGGTTGTAGAATCGGAATTGGAAATGCTTTCGGATGCCTTGGAAAAAGTTGCAGCCGAACCCATCTCACCCGACCTCAAGATACTGAAGTTGATTGAGACTCATCTGGACACCATCAAGATGATTGTTCTCCGAAACGGAAGCCTGCGTGCCAGCTTCTTCCGCGACATTTGGCGTGTAGAAAGAGTACGCCGCAATTTCAACATGCACGAGATAACCCTATTCAAACAAATACTGATTGAAGGCAAGGAAAAAGGCATCTTCGAAGTAGACAACGTAGACATCCTAGCCGACATCCTTCACTATTGCGTCAAAGGTATCGAAGTACCCTATATCCGTGGAAAGATAGGCGAAGAATTGGATGACCGCGAAGGATGGGAATATGTAGCCAAAATCGTTTACGGAGCCTTGGGCCATAAAGGGAATAAAACTAATTCATAAATAAAATAAATATTATGGGATTATTAACAGGTAAGACTGCGATTGTGACTGGTGCCGCTCGCGGTATTGGTAAGGCAATCGCCTTGAAATTTGCATCTGAAGGTGCAAACATCGCATTTACTGACTTGGTAATTGACGAAAACGGTCAGAATACAGAAAAAGAAATCGCTGCTCTCGGCGTAAAGGTAAAAGGTTATGCATCGAATGCAGCTTCTTTCGAAGATACAGAAAAAGTAGTAAACCAAATCAAGGAAGAATTCGGAAGCATCGACATTTTGGTAAACAATGCCGGTATCACTAAAGATGGTTTGATGATGCGTATGAGCGAAGCTCAATGGGATGCGGTAATTGCCGTAAACTTGAAGTCAGCTTTCAACTTCATCCACGCTTGTACTCCTATCATGATGCGTCAGCGCGGTGGTAGCATTATCAACATGGCATCTGTAGTAGGTGTTCACGGCAATGCAGGCCAGTGCAACTACTCTGCATCGAAGGCTGGTATGATTGGTTTGGCCAAGTCTATTGCACAGGAATTGGGTTCTCGCGGTGTACGTGCCAATGCCATCGCTCCGGGTTTCATCATCACTGACATGACCAACCAGTTGAGCGAAGAAGTAAAGGCAGAATGGGCAAAACGTATTCCTTTGCGTCGTGGCGGTACACCGGAAGATGTAGCTAACATCGCCACATTCCTGGCTTCGGACATGTCTTCTTACGTGACAGGGCAGGTTATCCAGGTTGATGGTGGTATGAACATGTAATCGAATGAAAGTCGTTTACGAAGATAATCATCTCATTGTCGTCAACAAGACGGCTTCTGAAATTGTACAGGGAGACAAGACCGGCGACACTCCTTTATCGGAAACGGTAAAACAATACATCAAGGAGAAGTACAACAAGCCAGGTAATGTCTTTCTAGGGGTTACACATCGTTTGGACCGTCCCGTAAGCGGACTCGTCGTATTTGCCAAAACCAGCAAGGCACTGGCTCGTCTGAACGACATGTTTCGTTTGGGCGAAGTAAAGAAAACCTATTGGGCCATCGTTAAAGAACGCCCGAAAGAGCTGGAAGGAAAACTAGTCCATTGGTTAGTACGTAACGAAAAACAAAACAAGTCGTATGCTTACGACAAGGAAAAGGCGAATAGCAAGAAGGCGATTCTCCGTTATAAGCTCATCGGCCACTCACAGAACTATCATCTGTTGGAGGTAGATTTGCAAACGGGACGCCATCATCAAATTCGTTGCCAATTAGCCAAGATGGGCTGTCCCATCAAAGGAGATTTGAAGTACGGCTCTTCCCGATCCAACCCTGATGGAAGCATCTGCCTTCATGCACGCAGAGTAACCTTTATCCACCCTGTCTCCAAGGAGCTGATTGATTTGACTGCACCGCTTCCAAGTGGTAACCTATGGAACGGCTTTGAACTAGGATAAAAAAGAGGATGTGTTAAAAACACATCCTCTTTTCTTTATAGAGCTTCCTCAATTGCTTTCAACAAATGTTGGAATTCTTCTTTCGTATAACCAATGGAAGAATAAATCAACTTACCATCTTTACCAAACAAATAAGCACGTGGGATAGATTTCTCTGCAAACTTCGAGAACACTTCACGCTTCGGGTCAGGGTACAACGGGAAAGAAAACTTCTTTCGTTCGTTATATTTAGTCAGTTGTTCATCTGTATGCTCGCGACCAATCACCAACATGGTAAAATTCTTATTATCCTTATACTTAGGCCACAAAGTACTTTGTACTTCAGCCAACTCCAACTGGCATGGGCCGCACCAGGTAGCAAACAAGCTAACCAATACCACCTTACCCTTCAAATCAGCAGGTTTTACCTTCCCATAAACCTTTGAGTCCAGCTCAAACGTAGGCATCGCATCGCCTTTCTTTAATTCCTGAGCCTGTACGAAAACCGCCATACAGAGCAACATACATAGCATTCCTAACTTTTTCATAACTTCTCTTTATTTCATGATTACTTAAAAAGTTTCTCCAAATCGCCTTCCTTCAACACCGTGAGAGCCACTTTACCATCAGGCGTATAGTTTGGAGTAGACGAAGTAAGCAACTCGTCTACCAAATGGTTCATTTCCTCGTTAGAAAGCAATTGTCCCGGTACGATAGCCGCTGCCTTGGCCAGCGATAAGGCTAAGATACCCTGCACTTCTTCCCTAACTTTGCACCCTTTTTCAATGGCTGTATGCACCATATCCTGCACTAACTTTACCGGTTGCAGACCTTCAATACCTGCCGGCACACCTTGAATGCCATAACTTCCTCCACCTAAATCGGTCAGTTCAAAACCTAGATAAGCCAAGTCTTCCATGATACCCTGAAGAACAGGAACCTCCGATGCCGAGAACTGAACTATTTCAGGGAACAACATCCCCTGCGAAGCCCCTTTCCTTGCCGCAATCTGAGCCAGATAACGATCATACAACACCCGGACGTGTGCCCGTTGCTGATCAATAATCATCAATCCCGACTTGACCGAAGTCAAAATAAAGCGACCTTTATACTGATAATGTTGCGATGACATTTCTACAGGTGCTGTTTCCTCTACCTGAACAAATACCGACTCATCGGAATCATGATCTGCTTGTTCTCCCCAATAAGCGTCTTCATCCGGATAGCTCAAGGTAGTCTGCTTGGCCGAACAATGTTCCATCCCCTCATACAATTGTTCCCATCCACGGGTATCCTGCCGAGTATAGGGAGCATACGATGAAGAAGGTGCGGTATCGAACGGATTATACGAAGGGTCGTAGCTTGTTTTCGGGAAAGCCACATTCGAATAGGGAGAATTTTCAAAAGCAGGAATATCCGGCATCCCTTCCGTATCGAAATCAATAGAAGGTACTGCATTGAATTTTCCCAAAGTTTCCTTGATAGCTGCAGAAATAATCTGCCACACCGCCTGCTCGTTTTCAAACTTGATTTCCGTCTTGGTCGGATGAATATTCACATCAATATTAGCCGGATCGACTTCAAAATAGATAAAGTAAGAGACCTGTTCTCCCACAGGAATCAAACGTTCATACGCATCCATTACCGACTTATGGAAATAGGGATGCCGCATGTATCGGCCATTCACAAAGAAGTATTGGCGAGCCCCCTTCTTGCGTGAAGTTTCGGGACGTCCAACAAAGCCGGATATCCGAACCATCGTAGTATCCACTTCCACCGAAAGCAGTTCTTGGTTTATCTTCTTACCGAAAACTCCCATGATTCGCTGCTTCAACGAAGTTGCAGGCAAGTTCAACATCTCAGTTCCGTTATGGTGCAAAGTAAAGGATACTTCCGGATTAACCAACGCTATCCGTTCAAATTCGGCCAAGATATTGCTCAATTCCGTTTGGTTGGACTTCAAGAACTTTCGACGAGCCGGGACATTAAAGAACAAATTACGTACTGTGAAATTACTTCCTTCGGCACACGAAATGGCTTCCTGACTTTCGACTTTCGACCCCGAAATCACCAAGGAAGTCCCCAGTTCCTCTCCTTTCAAACGAGTACGCAACTCCACCTGGGCAACCGCTGCAATAGAAGCCAATGCCTCTCCGCGAAATCCCATGGTGCGAAGGGCAAATAAATCTGACGCTTCGCGAATCTTTGATGTAGCATGACGTTCAAAAGCCAGACGGGCATCGGTCTCGGACATTCCCTTGCCATCATCGATTACCTGAATAGATGTCTTGCCCGCATCGGTTACCAGCACATCAATGTGCTTTGCTCCGGCATCCACCGCATTCTCCACCAATTCCTTGATGACAGAAGCCGGACGCTGAATCACCTCTCCGGCTGCAATCTGATTGGCAACCGAATCGGGCAACAAACGAATGATATCACTCATAACACGACGATATTAGAATCTCAATTCGCCCGTCACCAAATAGTGAAGGACATACATCAGAATAGCAATTCCTATCAACAGAGCTGCATAAGTAAGCGGTTTTCTGCCGCTTTCCTTTCTACGCTTCAAGTGTTTGGTCCCTTCCACAAATTTTCCCCGAATTCTTTCTTCAGCAGTCAACTCTTTTGGAGGTAGCATTCCCAAATCACGTTTTGCATTCTCCTCTATTTTCGACAATTTCTCCTTACGTTCATTCACATAAATATATTGATGGCTGAATGCACGAGGTTTTTCAGACTTAAACAATCCCATAATACTATTCCTCCTTCACTTTTTGATTAAACAGATTTTGGTTTGGAAGCGGAGCTGCACTACGAGTCGTCTTCTTCAACTCCTGTCCCGCTTTCTTTGCCCTCCAGTTGAACACATCATCCTTGTTGAGCGGACGAATATAGTCAAGCCACACAAAATTATCCAGTTTCATTTGGTTGGCCGGAATTTGATTCATCGGATACAAGGTGCCGTTCGACTTCGGACTCATCACCATCTTCTTCAGTTTCCGATTCTGCAAATAGATGTCCAACTGACTCGTTTCCGAAACATTCATCCCAATCAACGTACTGTCTTTCTCCATCGGATAATAAACCAACCGTACCGAACCAATCACGTTTACCCGATCCATCTCGCCTCCTTTAAAGAAAGCCTTCATCTCCTTACCTGAAACCTGATTGTAATTTACCGAATCTATTTTTTCGACCGACAATGCCTGATTTTGGATGTGAGCCCAATCGATGGTGCTATCGTTCATGAAAATCAAGATTTTCTCTCCCAAAAGTTGTTGTTGATTATTCCACAACACCGGATCGCGGTACATGGTCAAACAAGTATCTTTAGACGAGAATACCAACGAGTCGCACACCCCCTGTACATCGTTACGGAAAACACGAACCTTATGATATGCCCGCATTTCACGAAACATGGAATCGGTGTCGATATGATAAGTATACATCTGAAGCGTATCGGCATGCAAGAACAAGCTGTCTCCTTGCGAATAATCCACCGCCAAAGCCTTGTCGGTTGCAAAAGCATACCCGGTTAACTCATCGTAGAAGCAATAGTTTCCCGTCAGCATGTTCTTATTGACGGTATCCGTCATTTCCACATTCACAAAGGCTTCGCCATAATTCTTGTTACGGTCGTAAAACAGACTGTCGCCCACCAATCGTTTACCCTCATTAGTCAGCACAGAGCGGTTCAACAGCTCAGCCTGCCCCGTTTGGGTATTGTAAAAACCCAGTTCCGAATAAATATGATTCTCCTTGTTATCAATATCCGAAGGACCTACAATGTTGGCAATCTTCGTAGCCGTATTGTATCGTAACGTATCCGAGACCAACGTAAACTGAGGATTCTCCAATTTGACATCGTAATTAAACACCGACTGTTTGGTTGCCGGGCTATATTCTCCCCAATCCGAGGTCAGGATATTCTCTTCATCCATCAACGAACCCCCGTCAAAGTAATAACCCAGGTTCGCCACCCGGTCATAGTTTAAGCTATCTGTCAACAAAGTCGTTGTCCGGTTTTCCATCCGCACATTGTTACGTACCTGTGCTATCTGAGTATTCCCATCATAAAACAAGTAATCACCATACAAGAACAAGGTATCTCCCTGCACCATCTTCACATGGTCAAAAGCCTCCAGCGAGTTTGTCTTTTCATAAAAACAGGCACTGTCGCAATACATATAGATACTATCGTGCCGGAAAACCACTTCACCCACCAGCACCTGTGCATCCGGATGTTCCTTAATCTTCTTCAACACATTGGAGTGAAGCAAATACACCTTGCTCTTCGCCCGCTGCGTTTTCTTTTCGGGAATAATTTGGGCCGTCAGGCAAAAGCCAAACAAGCACAGGATAGCGAAAACACCTATCCTGTGCCCATTTATACGATTCGTTCTTTTTGTTTCTTTATGCATCTTATTGTCTTACCCAACCTGGATACTTAAAGTCGCACTTCACCCAATTGTCGTTGATGCGAACATATGTATTCTTCTGTTTGTCAACAATCCACTTCTGTAGCTTTTCTTCTCCCATCTTGGCCTGTACAATTCCTTTCAAACGTTGATAGTCGTCCGAAATAGTTGCCTTATGACCATTGATACGAGTCTTCAACTTGACGATGGCACAAATTTCCTTACCCTTGCTGTTAACCATGGTGAAAGGTTCAGAGATTTCGCCGATGTTCATCTTCTCTACGGTTTTTGCCACTTCCTGAGAGAATTGAGCCAACTCCTGCATTTCAAAACGAGCTGTACCGGTCGACTTATTAGCCAAAAGACCGTGGTTGTTACGTGTATCCTTATCCTGCGATAAATACAGGGCTGCATTGTCAAATGTAAACTTCTCGCTACGAATATCATTCGCTATGGAGTCCAACTTCATCAACGAAGCTTCAATATCCTTTTCTTCCACCTTCGGCTTCAACAAGATGTGACGCGAATTGATACGGTCGCCACGCTTTTCTATCAACTGAATAATGTGGAAACCAAATTCCGATTCAACAATCTTCGAAACCTTATTAGGGTCTTGCAAGTTAAAGGCTACATTCGCAAATTCCGGCACCAATTCTCCACGTCCCATGAATCCGAGTTCACCCCCACGACGACGTGTTCCTTCGTCCTCAGAGTAAAGACGGGCCAATGTCGAGAAAGCAATTTCCCCTTTATGTACCTGTTCCGAATAGTCACGCAATGTTTTCTTCACGCGTTCTATTTCTTCTTGCGGAATCTTTGGTTCCAACGTAATGATTTGCACCTCTACCTGTGTTGGGATAAAAGGAATACTATCTTGAGGCAAATCCTTGAAATAACGGCGTACATCGGCCGGCACAATCTTGATATCCCCAATGATTTGTTGCTGCATACGTTGCACAATCATTCCCGAGCGGATGTTTTCACGCAACATCTCACGAATCTGAGTCGAAGTCTTGTTGTAGTATTCCTCCAACTTTTCCTTCGAGCCAATCTGGTCAATCAACCAATTCTGGCGTCTTTCCACCTCCTTGATTACTTCCTGTTCCGACACCTGGACACTATCGATTTCCGCTTGATGCAAGAACAGCTTCTGTACCGCCAATTCTTCCGGAATGATGCAATACGGGTCACCGTCAAACTTACGTCCTTCATATTGGGCGTTCAAACGTTCACTTTCCACGTCCGATTTTAGAATGGCCTCATCGCCCACTACCCAAACGACTTCATCAATTACATTATTCTGTCCCCACATCGGATATGCCACCAAGCACATCAGCAATAATGCAAAACTCTTGACATACATCAGTTTATTCATCTGAATTCAAATAATAATAAATAATATGGTTCTTATCCGAAGCCTGGTGGTATAAATCACTCTTTACACCGTTGATAAATTCCACTCGCTTCAAGTTTATTAAAATCTCCTTTATTTCTTCCTGGGCAAAGTCCAACGGCTTCTGTTCGCCCTTTCCCTGAAACTCTTCAATGTGCAGAAAGTAATGAAAAGCCGTATCCTTCAGCTCCACATTCCGGTTCTGAATCAAGTAGTTGGTATCCGACTTCCAGGTCTTTCCCGGTATCAACGCTTCGATTTCCTCCAACGGCCTCCATTGGTCATAGAAGTAATCATACGTAACCGCATTCCGCAAACTATACTTTTCCAACTGTTCAATCGCATCCTGCGTATTCCGCTTGTACCATCTGCGTACGTCCGACAATTTCGGCGACTGCAACGGCACCTTGATGAACAACCCTTTCACAATGGGACTCTCCAATACGAAAAGCTGCTTGTTCTTTTCATAATAGTCCGTCACCTCTTCCGGCGTGATTTCATCGACCAGTCGCTGTTTCACCAACGCTTCCTGATAGGTATGCATCACCAACGCCTTCCGATAGCTTTCCACCAGGCTCATGATCTTGTCATTGTCCGGCACATTGCCCTCGGCCTTGTCAAACAACAACACATCCTCCACCCAGTTTCTGATATAGTTTTCCGCAAAAAGCACACTGTCATCAGCCGACAGGTTCAAAGGCAAAGCTGCCTGCAAGTCGTCCTGATACAAGAACTTGCCGGCAACCTCCACCAAAGGTGTTCTCCCCTTATGGTCGTGCTGCTTACTACATCCCAGGCCTGCAAGTACCAGGATTAAAACAAGTCCCCAACGATATACTTTTTCCATAATTCTCAAATAAGGAACGAAGATAATGCATTAATTATTTATTTCCTTCATTATTAACGGTTTTTAAAACCTCTTCGTTTATTTCAACCCTATATTTCTGTTTCAACCGCTCCATGCGGTCTTTTTTCTGTTGCTTCCGGTATCCGTCCACCACCTTGTCCCGCACATCCTCCAGGTTCTCCGGCCCTTTCTTCAACTTCTCTCCCAACACCCAGGTATAAGGATACCCTTCCTTCGGTTCAAACCCTCCACACTTAAAGGCCAGCTTGTCCACATACACATTGTCACCTATCCGATAGAAACCACTTTCGTATGCACATTTGCCGGCCACCGTGGCAGGCATTCTCTCCATGGCTTCCGCCCATAAGGCCGCCGGATACTTCCGCAAATATTTCTTGATAGCCTTGGCTTCCTTCTTGTCCCGGCAATGAATCACCATCCCCCGAAAATGCGGCATTCCCCAGCCATATTCTTCCCGATGCAGATTGAAATAAGCCTTCAAGCCCTCTTCCGAATACCTTTGTCCGGCTCGTTCAGCCTTGTCCAACATGGCCACCAACAAGCCATTGGCTACTTCGGTCGTTCCATAATCCGTTTCTCGCGTTACCACCGGCCTGCTTTCCGTCACATCCGACACCCTCTTCTCCGTCCAGGCGATAAGGTGTATCCCCTGTGGAGAATAAAAAGGAGGCGACACCTGACCTTTTTCCAGTCTTGCCAACTGCTCCTGCCATTCCTTCAGCAAGAAGCGGGTTTGCACCCATGGAAGCTCTTCGCCGATGGTCTGCCAATCGGCACCCTTCTTCAGCTCCGCATACAAAGAATCCATCTGCTGTTTCCCTCTCAACTCCTGGTTCTTTCCGGCATGTTGAGCCATCGGAAACGTAACGTGAGCCAGCTTAATCCATTCCCTTCCACCTCTCAAGGGTTTAGGCTCCGGCCGTTTGGACAAATAAGCCTTGCAATAATAGTCCTTCTGCATGCGGAATTCGTCCAGCGTATCCAACCCCTCTTCCATGGCCTGCAACACCTTCAACCGATAGTCAATGAACGATTGCAGAAAAAGATGCAAATCCCTGTTCGAGGAACGTCGATAGTAATACTCAAACTCACCCTTACTTACCGCATCCGGACCTACTTTCATTAACACAGCATCTCCTTGTGCCTGCATACACATCACAGGCACAAGGAGAAGTATACAAATACCGAGCAAACAACGCGGCATTACCTTTCTAAATTTACTGAGGACGGCTATAGTTTGGAGCCTCGCTCGTAATCGCTACATCATGCGGATGGCTTTCGGCTACCCCTGCATTGGTGATACGAGTAAACTTGGCATCGTGCAACTTTTCAATATTGGCTGCACCGCAATAACCCATACCTGCACGCAAACCACCTACCAACTGATAGATTACTTCATACAAAGTACCCTTGTACGGCACACGTGCTGCGATACCTTCCGGCACCAGTTTCTTGACTTCTGTCACGCCACCCTGGAAGTAGCGGTCTGCCGAGCCATGTTCCATCGCTTCCAGCGAACCCATACCACGATAAGCCTTGAACTTACGTCCGTTGAAGATAATGGTATCACCCGGAGCTTCTTCCGTACCGGCTACCAACGAACCAATCATCACGCTATATCCACCGGCAGCCAACGCCTTTACCACGTCGCCCGAGTAACGCAAACCACCATCGGCAATCAAAGGCACACCGGTACCTTCCAAAGCCTTGGCCACATCGTATACAGCCGACAACTGAGGAACACCCACACCGGCTACCACACGAGTGGTACAGATTGAACCCGGACCGATACCCACTTTCACGGCATCCGCACCGGCTTCCACCAACATCTTGGCCGCTTCACCGGTAGCAATATTACCCACCACGATGTCAATCTGCGGGAAACGAGCCTTGGCTTCCTTCAATTTTTCAATCACCCCTTTCGAGTGTCCGTGAGCAGTATCGATAACAATTGCATCCGCACCGGCATCCACCAAAGCCTGCATACGCACCATGGTATCAGCTGTTACCCCTACACCGGCAGCAACACGAAGTCGACCTTTGCTGTCCTTACAAGCCATTGGCTTATCCTTCGCCTTGGTAATATCTTTATAAGTAATCAAGCCAATCAGCTTGCCCTTATCGTCTACAACCGGCAGTTTCTCAATCTTATTTTCCTGCAAGATTTGAGAAGCAGTTTCCATATCCGTACCCGGATGAGTAGTGATAATTCGCTCTTTGCTCATCACATCATCGATACGTTTGTCCAAATCCCGTTCAAAACGTAAGTCACGATTAGTTACGATACCCACCAAATAATTTTCATCATCTACTACAGGGATACCACCAATGTGATATTCAGCCATCAGTTCAAGGGCATCCTTCACGGTAGAGCCACGCTTAATGGTTACCGGGTCGTAAATCATACCGTTTTCGGCACGCTTCACGATAGCCACCTGACGGGCCTGCTCTTCAATCGACATGTTCTTATGGATTACACCAATGCCACCCTCGCGAGCAATCGCGATAGCCATCTTCGATTCTGTAACTGTATCCATAGCAGCAGTTACAAACGGAATTTTCAATTCAATGTTACGTGAGAACTTTGTCGTGAGTTCGACAGTTTTCGGCAATACTTCAGAGTAAGCGGGGATCAACAACACATCGTCGTAAGTCAACCCGTCCATTACAACTTTATCGGCAATAAATGATGACATAGGCTTAAAATGCTTTAAATTTATTGCGTGCAAATATACATATTTTATTCAAAAGGGCGAAATATTTGCCCATGTTTTTCTTCGCATCCACTCCATTCCCTCAGTAACCTTGGATAAAGGTTTTGAACCCCTCCTTGCTTCCTCTCTGGCTCATATGGTTACAAGCCCGATAGAGAGTGCGGTAAACCGTTCTCTCTTTTACTCCCATCATCGCAGTAATTTTTTCCCAGGAGTACCCCATCCGTAGCAGGCAGCATAGATTAATCTCGTTATGAGTCAATTGTGGATAAGCCTTCCTCAACCGATATACAAAATCATTGGAGGTCAAATCCAACCAATGCATCAGTTCCTTCAAGTCCTCTTCCATGCAGTAAGTGGAGGGCATCTTCAATAGCCGTAGATACACCTCCAATGCTTTAACGTCTCTTTCTGTAACCTTTATATACATATAATTTCTTTAGTTTCCTTTCTCTTCTGTTTTAGGACTGTTTTTTATTTACTCTTGATTTCATTGATTTATGTTAATAATTTATTTAAGGTCATTACTGTCCACCCCAAAATGTGAACAGTAATGTACTATATCTATTTTTTTATTAGCATAATCACAGGATTGTCTTCTTCATCCAATGTTCCTGCTATCTCTTTCAATTTCCCTTGCAGTTTATTTTCATGCAATAGTTCTACCAATTCAGCAGCATCCCAGGAAATACTAAATAAGGCATCACTGTTAAGCGGTTCATTTATCATAGACATTGGTTCACCATCAATTATATCACCATTATAGACTGTACTGCGGTAAATGGATTTTTCTACTTTATCATAAACCAGTTCTGTGGTTGGGAAGCCCTTGAAAGTTTTCATATCAACTTCTTTCTTCTGACTAAACATAAAACAATGGTTCTTCAGGTCTACTAGCGGATAAAGAAATACTTGAGTAGACATTGAGTGTACAGATGGTTGGCGAATAATGTAAGGTTGAGGAATTGCATTATCTCGATAAATATAAATCGTATCGCAAGAAGGTCGTGTCAGTGCCCAAGCATCATCAACCAAAAAATTTAAATAATAAAGAGGCGTCAAGGTTATTTCTCCATATTGTTCATGCATACCAGTAAAGACGGGAGTTGCTACCTTATTATAAGGTTGTTGGAATTCACGAACAATACTTCCATCCTTTTTTGAAATCAATATTTGCCCGGAGTTTTCTGTTTCCTTATGCGGGGAATAACCTTTATATACCAATAGATGGTTCTTATCATAATTATATATAAAATTATAATAGCTATCATCTGAGAACTTGAGAGTTCTTTGATAATTTCCAGACAAATCATATACTACTATTTTTCTGACACGATAATCAACGACAAATAATTCTTCATTCTGTTCATCTAGAACAATATCAGTCAACATAGTATAATCTTCACCGCCTTGACCTAAATGATTGAATTTTCGAATACTTTTTCCTGTCTTTCTGTCAAACAGAAAAATATCTCCATCACGTCCTCCATTAAAAGTAACAATATAATTATCGTTAACAGAACGAACAAGCCCCTTTGTCACAAATTCATCTGTGCTTTCTAATTTTATATATTCTACGTTTGCTATGTCTTGAAGAATATATTCCTTTTTAGGATAATCGTTTTCGACATTCACTATAATGATATCTTCCATTTGATTATGTCTTGTACAAGATGACAACAACAAACTAGCTACAAATAAATTAAATATTTTTATTCTCATAATTATTGAATTTAGCTATTTTTACATAGATTACAAAGATTGGCTCTGCCTATTTCCAATTCATAATTTGATGGAGAAGGACATAACCACTGATAGACACAATTACAACATGGAAGCGAATTGCGTATTCTAAGCCATGAAGCACCTGACTCCAATTCTTTATCTATTCTCTGAATTTTGCACATGACTATTATATTACTTTTTCAACTTCACAATTACAATGGCCGGATTGTCTTCTCCTATTTCATCAGGGATGTATCCTATTAAATGATCCTCCGACTCGGATTTGTAAAAGCTACATACAAAAGGTTTTTCATTAGGCTCCAAATCGTTGATGAAACCTGTTTTACTAATTGTGTTTCGGCATGTCCAGTCCTTTTTAGAGCAAACAGACCAATATAATTTCCCTTTATATACATAAGAGAAAAGTATGAAAGCATCTTTCTCATAAATTCTTCTTAGCGAAATATAATTCGCATCATCCGACGGTTGCGACAAATCATCCAAATCTTCATCATT
>JAFQNW010000141.1 GCA_017420875.1 Bacteroidaceae bacterium | reverse complement strand
TTCAAATGCTCTACCGAGTTCAAGGTATTTTCCAACGGACGGGTCACGTTGTTTTCAATATCCGAGGCACTGGCACCCTGATAGGATGTCATTACCATGATGGTATTTGTCTCAATGTCCGGAAGCAAGTCAATCGGCAAGCGAGACAAAGAGAAGAGACCAAAAATCGCTACTGCCACAAAGCAAAGCGTGGTCATAATCGGTCTTTTAACCGCTCCTTCGTATAAACTCATAATTTATTATTTAAAAAGTGGTTAAATGATTATTGCATAACTTCAACTTCTACGCCATCGGCCAAACGAGTCTGACCGGCTACAACTACTTGTGAGTTGTTTTCTACACCCGAAAGCAATTCGTATTCTGTACCCATACGACGACCCAACTCTACCTTATTATAAGATACCTTGCCGTTGTTGTACACATATACAAAGCGGTCACCCGAGCCTGCACGCTTTACAATGGCCATATCAGGAACTACCACGTGGTTCTTGGTACCGAAGTTCATGGTTGCACGAGCAAACATACCCGGACGTACACGTTGGTTAGCATTAGTCAACTCAACTTCGACAGGGAATGTGTGTGTAGCCGCATCGATAGTAGGATAAACGAGACTTACCTTTCCTTCGAATGCTTCATCACCATATACATCAAGCTTGATAGTAACCGGCATACCCTTAGTTACCTTCGGGAAGTTAGGTTCTGAAACGTTTACCATTAACTTTACCGGAGTGATTTGTTCTACTACTAAAACCGGCATCTGAGTAGAAGTATACAAATCGCCGTTATCGAAGTTACGGGCAGTAACCACACCATTCAACGGGCTTACCAACTGTGTGTTTTCCAACAAGTTGTTATACGATGAACGACGAACGTCCAAGTTTGTCTTGGCTGCATCCCATTCTGACTTGGAAGCACCACCAACCTTGTATAATTCATCGATACGCTTGAATTCTGTTTCCTGGTTATCCAATTGAAGCTTCAACTGAGTAAGGTTAGCAGCATCCATCTGCACCAACTTCTGACCCTTGCGTACATAGTCGCCTACTTCCACAAAAATCTTGCTGATACGTCCCGGAGCTGTCGGAGCAATATTGTTCTTCGCTTTAGCTTCTACCGTAGCTGTATATTCTTCGATCTGTTCTACATCTCGTGAAGATACTGTGGCAAGTTTAACCGCCGGTTTTTCTTCGACAGCAGCAGTACTTTCCGCACTCTTTTCTTCACCGCCCGAGCAGGCACCCAACATAGCTGCTACCAAAAACGCAGCTAACTGAAAACTTTTCTTCATAATGTTGTTATTTATTCTATTATTATTTTTCTTCTTCGATAGTTATCAAGTCTTCTACACCCATCACGAGGTCAAGGTCAGCTTTCGCAACCAGGTAATCATAAATAGACTGATTGTAAGTAAGTTGAGCCTGAGTCAAAGCTACTTCCGAACTATTCAGTTCAAGGATGGTACCACGGCCCACTTCGTAACGCTTTTCGGCAATGGTGCGACCCTTTTCTGCCTGAAGTACAGCTTCCTTGTTGCTGACAACCTGCTCTGTACTAGCTGCCATATTGTCCAAATAGCTTTGAGCCTGCATCTTCAACTGACGTTCAGCATTGATGCGGTTCATATCCAATTGCTTCAATTGCAATTTGGCTTGCTTTACCTGAGAAAAATTCCCTCCTTTGAACAAAGGAACAGAAAGGCTTAAAGATATGGTTGCATACGGATTCCATTGGTAGTGACCGATACGCCAGTTTTCACTCAACGTAGTATACATGTATTGAGCAGAGAGGGCGATTGTAGGCATGAAGTTGGTATACTTCAATTTTAAGTTGCGTTGAAGCATATCCTTGTTCAAATCCAACTGACGCAAAGTGGTGTTACCAGCAACAATATCTTCCGGACGAGGTTGTGCCTGACGAGTAAACATGGCCATTTCATAATCCTTCAAATTGCCAGTGACCGAAACCGGGATATTTGAATCCATACCCAACAACACCTTCAACTGAAGCATGGCCAAGTTTACACCGTTTCCGGCAGAAACCACACTCGGCTTCAATGAACGCATCTGTACATCGGCACTGATTTTATCGTATTCGCTGACTGAGCCCTGTTCGTACTTGGCATTTACTACGTTGAAGTTATCTTCGCTCTGCTTATAACTTTTCTGAAGCACTTCGTAGCTATCTTGTGCCAAAAGCAACTGATAAAAAGCCTTTGATACTTGATTGACCATATCCATACGGGAAGAACGAGCCTTTTCCATTGCCAATTTCACATCAGTCTTGGTCAACTTCATGCTTTGATACAAAGCCGGAGCAAAAACTGGCAAGCTTGCAGTGATACCACCACTTGCATTATTCATGGTACCCACTTTGAAAGTTTGTCCCATCAATGCCATCGTCTGCTTCTCAATCGTATGATTGAAATTTCCCACCATGTTCACTTCAGGAAGCAATCCCCAAATCACTTCACGATTGGCTTCTTTCTTTAACTGAATCTCCTGATCGGCTACCTTGATAGTCGGATTTTCGCTCAACGCAATACGAATTGCTTCTTGCAAAGTAATTCTTAACGTATCCTGAGCCTTCACACCTGTTGCTGCCATTGCAAACAAAACAAGTGTCAATACGGGTTTCAAAAAGAATTTCATTGATTTATTTGATTATTAAATGTTATATTTATTCTTTCTAGTTTAATTTTGGAGATGCAAAATTATTCTTTTTTTTCCAAATAGTAAACAATACAAGAACGCTTTAAATATAAATAACACCTATTCACTACAAAATCGGACTTTTAGAATGTTATTCTAAATACAGCTTTCAGGACAATGCGATGACGTTTTACCCAAAACGTGAAGGCGTTTCAAAAAAATGCCTTCGCATCTTTTTCGGGTAAGGAAACTGATTTTTATAATTTTATTCGTATTTTCGCCACCAAATTACACAAACTAACTATTAAGGAAAAAGATTATGGCAAAGATTACCAAAGAAGCAGCCTTGCTTTATCACTCGCAAGGCAAGCCAGGAAAAATCGAAGTGGTGCCAACCAAACCCTACAGCACCCAAACAGACTTATCACTTGCCTACTCACCCGGAGTGGCAGAGCCCTGTCTCGAAATAGAAAAAAATCCGCAAGACGCATATAAATACACCGCCAAAGGAAATCTAGTAGCAGTCATCTCAAACGGAACGGCTGTATTAGGACTTGGCGACATCGGAGCCATGGCCGGGAAACCGGTGATGGAAGGCAAAGGATTGCTCTTCAAAATATACGGTGGAATCGATGTTTTCGACATTGAAGTCAATGAGAAAGACCCCGAAAAGTTCATCGAAGCCGTCAAAGCCATTGCACCGACTTTCGGAGGTATCAATCTCGAAGACATCAAAGCCCCTGAATGCTTTGAAATCGAACGCCGGTTGAAAGAAGAGCTCGACATCCCAGTCATGCACGACGACCAGCATGGTACGGCCATCATCTCAGCTGCAGGCTTGCTGAATGCCTTGGAAGTTGCAGGCAAGAAGATTGAAGACGTAAAGATTGTCGTGAATGGGGCTGGTGCAGCAGCCATTTCGTGCACCAAACTATACGAAGCATTAGGAGCCACCCACGAAAACATCATCATGCTCGACTCCAAAGGCGTCATCACCAGCGACAGAGAACATTTGGACGATACAAAAAGATACTTTGCTACCAATCGTCGTGACCTTCACACATTGGCAGAAGCCATTCAAGGTGCCGACGTTTTCCTCGGCCTGTCCAAAGGAAATGTCCTGTCTCAAGACATGATTCGTAGCATGGCTGCCTATCCCATTGTTTTTGCTTTGGCCAATCCTGTACCTGAAATTTCGTACGAAGAGGCGATGGCTGCCCGTCCTGATGTCTTGATGTCGACCGGCCGTAGCGACTATCCCAACCAAATCAACAATGTGATTGGTTTCCCATACATCTTTCGTGGAGCCTTGGATGTAGCATCCACCGCCATCAACGAAGAAATGAAACTGGCTGCCGTACGTGCCATCGCCAACTTAGCCAAGCAACCCGTGCCCGATGTGGTGAACGAAGTATATCACGTGAATAATTTCACCTTCGGCCCTGAATATTTTATCCCGAAGCCGGTTGACCCACGCTTGATTACCGAAGTTTCCATAGCCGTAGCCAAGGCAGCCATGGAGTCGGGTGTTGCCCGTAAGCCTATCACCGATTGGGAAGCCTATCGCCAACACCTGAAAGAATTGATGGGACAAGAAAGCAAGCTCACCCGCCAGTTGTACGACACAGCCCGTCGTGACCCACAACGAGTGGTATTTGCCGAAGGCATTCACCCTACCATGTTGAAAGCAGCGGTAGAAGCCAAGGCAGAAGGTATTTGCCATCCGATACTATTAGGTAATGACGAAGCCATCGGAAAGCTTGCCAAAGAACTGGAGCTCAGCCTAGAAGGAATCGAAATAGTCAATCTCCGCCATCCGAACGAAGCCCCACGCCGTGAGCGTTATGCCCGTATTCTAGCTGATAAACGTGCCCGCCAAGGTGCCAACTTCCAGGAGGCAAACGACAAGATGTTCGAACGCAACTATTTCGGTATGATGATGGTTGAAACCGGAGAAGCCGACGCCTTTATTACCGGTCTTTATACCAAATACTCCAACACCATCAAGGTGGCCAAAGAAGTAATCGGTATCCGTCCCGAGTTCAAGCATTTCGCTACGATGCATATCCTTAACTCCAAAAAAGGAACTTACTTTCTGGCAGATACATTGATCAATCGTCATCCGGACACAGATACTTTGGTAGACATCGCCAAACTATCAAAAACGACCGTTGAGTTCTTCAATCACACACCTATCATGGCCATGCTTTCCTATTCCAATTTTGGCTCAGATAATGAAGGAAGCCCAGCCAAAGTTCATGAGGCCATCAATATCTTACAAGAAGACTATCCTAATTTGGCCATAGATGGAGAAATGCAAGTGAAATATGCCATGAACAATGCTGCTCGTGATGAAAAATATCCTTTTACCCGTTTAAAAGGTAAGGATGTCAACACACTTATTTTCCCGAACTTAAGCTCGGCCAATGCCACTTATCAGCTCATTCAGTCGATGGAAGAAACCGAAATAATCGGCCCTATCCAAATGGGGTTGAATAAGCCTATTCATTTTACGGATTGCGAGGCATCCGTTCGAGACATTGTCAATATTACAGCTGTAGCGGTCATTGATGCCATTGTTTATAAGAAACAAAAGAACCAATAAATCACGCCTATGAGAAGACCTTTAACAACGGCACAATCGGTCGTATTAGCTCTATTATGGGTAGCTATATGCTACTTGATATTAGTAGGGAGCAATCGGATAGACGGACCGCTCATTGTAACGATTCTAATCTCCGGAGCACTCGTCTTTGTTCCTATTATAAAATCTATAAAAAATAGAAAAAAGTAACTATTTAATTCATAAATATACATCCGATAAACAAAAAGATATTTTTTTGTTATTTTTCAAATAAAAACGTTGTACACGTAAAATATTATACATATTTTCGCACCGTTAATTAAGAAATGTAATAAAAAAGACTATAAAAGCAGAAAATTATGAACGCAGCTAAGGTATTAGAAGATTTAAAAAGAAGATTTCCTAACGAGCCTGAATACCATCAGGCCGTAGAAGAGGTACTTGGAACAATCGAAGAAGAATATAACAAGCATCCTGAATTTGACAAAGCTAACTTAATTGAACGTTTATGTATTCCAGATCGTGTATACCAATTCCGTGTAACTTGGATGGACGACAAAGGAAACGTGCAAACCAACATGGGATACCGTGTACAGCACAACAACGCCATTGGTCCTTACAAAGGCGGTATCCGTTTCCATGCTTCGGTTAATCTGGGTATTTTAAAGTTCTTGGCTTTTGAACAAACATTCAAGAACTCATTGACAACCCTTCCGATGGGAGGTGGTAAAGGCGGTTCAGATTTCTCACCACGCGGTAAGTCCAATGCAGAAGTAATGCGTTTCTGCCAGGCATTTATGTTGGAATTATGGCGTCACATTGGCCCTGACACAGATGTACCTGCCGGTGATATTGGTGTAGGTGGTCGTGAAGTAGGCTATATGTTCGGCATGTATAAGAAACTCACTCGCGAATTTACCGGAACTTTCACAGGTAAGGGCCGTGAATTCGGTGGTTCATTGGTACGTCCTGAAGCTACAGGCTACGGCAACGTTTATTTCTTGTTGGAAATGCTCAAAACCAAAGGTATGGACTTGAAGGGCAAAACGGTATTGATTTCCGGTTCGGGTAATGTAGCTCAATACACAGCCGAAAAGGTTCTCCAAATGGGGGGTAAAGTTTTGACTATGTCTGATTCTGATGGTTATATCTATGATCCAGATGGCATTGACCGCGAAAAACTAGACTTCATCATGGAATTGAAGAATTTATATCGTGGCCGTATCCGTGAATATGCAGAAAAATATGGTGTAAAATATGTACCTGGTGCAAAGCCATGGGGCGAAAAAGCAGACATTGCTCTTCCATCGGCTACTCAAAACGAATTGAACGGCGAACATGCCAAGATGTTGGTAGACAACGGAGTCATCGCCGTTTCTGAAGGGGCCAACATGCCTTCTACACCGGAAGCTATCCGCATCTTCCAGGAAGCTAAGATTCTTTATGCTCCTGGTAAGGCTGCTAATGCCGGTGGTGTATCGGTATCAGGTCTTGAAATGAGCCAAAACTCTGAACGTATTTCTTGGAGTGCAGAAGAAGTGGACAACAAGCTTCACTATATCATGGAAAATATCCACGAAAATTGTGTGAAGTACGGTACCGAAGAAGATGGTTATGTAAATTACGTGAAAGGAGCAAACATCGCCGGCTTCATGAAGGTAGCCAAGGCTATGATGGCACAAGGAATCGTCTAAAGTTCATTATATCAATAAAAAAGGAGCTTGTTAAAACAAGCTCCTTTTTTATTTTTATGAAGGCATCATGACCACTCCGATTTTCTTTTTACCATCCATCTTTATGACAATAGGCCTTTCAAAATGTACGTGCCGTAAGAATTGAGTTTCTTCGACAGCAGGCTGAGTGTTCAAGAAATCCTGGTTATAAATACCATCATTCATATAAGCATTAATGGTGAAATACCCCACTCCAAACGAAGTTAAGTTTTGGAAGAAGTGGGTGCCTTGACTGGGATCTACCCTATAATTAGTCAATCCCGCTTCTACAATTACCCGAGCTGCTGAGATGTGTGGCCATTTAACAGGAATTCCCAACCAGGAATCACTACTCCCCCAACGTCCGGGACCTACCAAGACATAATTCTTTCCTTCGTCCAAGAACTTACGGTTCATTTTTTCAATTTCACAAGCTATCGTTGGATTGTTCGATGCAGAATAGCCTTCTGTCTTAACATAAACCACATCCTGAATATCCTCCATGATTCCGTGTCCCAACGAATTATAACTTTTCAACAGAATATTGTCTTCAGAAATCAGATTTAAATCCTCTGACAAATCGGCTTTCACATCCACCATCGGACGAATTTGCAACAAATAGAAAGTTCCTGTTTTTTGTTGCTGATTCAAAGTCACCGCAAACTCTATTTCGACAGGGCGCCTCATTTCGGATTGTCCATACTCTTGAACCAATTGCAAAATACGAGCTAACGGGAAAACATCGTGCTGCAAGATATTGGCAAAAGTAATAACCTTACGTCCACCTGGATATACACCATCTCGAATGACCATGTCATAAGGATCATAAGTAGAAGCAATGTATTGTAACGAACCGTCTTTATCAGCTTCACGAACAGACAATTTCAACAAGTTGAAGCCATCGTCCAAAGAAAACTCATGCCCGTCGTTTTTCAAATCCAACGCATAAAACTGAGTTTGAGTTTCGCGAAGGGCAATTTCCATTTCGCTTGTTTGAAGCACCTGACTCGGGTGATAAGGACAAACTCGTAAGGTCAATCCGCCATCGACAATATATTTTCCCAATCCCAAAGCAAGGCTTACCGTTCCTTCTTCTGCTTTCTCGTCGCCAATCGGGTAATAGTTCAAAGAACGGGCTACCCCTGAAATAGATGGATAAAAGCGATCACCATATTGAGTTCCTACAACTTCCTGCAAAATAACTGCCATCTTTTCTTGATCGATGACATTGCTTGTAGCCTGCATATAGGCCTTGCTATCCTTATAATATACCGAAGCATAAACGCCCTTGATGGCATCGCTCAACATCCGGAGCATTTCATACTTATCATCCAGATAAGGAATCATATAAGTAGAATAAATCCCTGCAAAAGGCTGATAATGAGAATCCTCCAGCAAACTTGAAGAGCGAATAGCTATCGGCGATTTCACCACATTAAAAAAGGCCAAGAAATCTTCCATCAACCGCTCCGGTAAACGTGCCCTAAGAAAAGCTTTCAGAATCGTTTCGTCCGACGCATCACTCAAAGCCACTTGATACAAACCGTTGGTATCCATGAATTCATCAAAGATATCGGTACACAATACCACCGTTTTAGGAATTGCTACCGATGCATTCTCGAACTCTTCGAATTCGGCATGACGTTTGACCATGTTGTCTATAAATGCCAAACCGCGCCCCTTACCTCCCAACGAGCCTTCACCAATACGGGCAAAATTAGAATAACGGTCAAAACGGTCTCGCATAAACACGGCCACTACCCCGCGATTTTTCATCTTACGATATTTCACGATGGCCTCAAAGATAATTCGACGATGGGCATCAATATTTTCAAACTCATCCCATGATATTTGCTTCAAGAATTCCGCAGGCGGGAACATGGCACGAGAATACAACCATCGTGAAACATGGTTATGACTAATGTGATACAACAAAGATTCTTTAGGAATGGAGAAGATGATATTCTGCATTTCCTTCAAGTTACGCACTCGGGCTACTTCCTCGTAAGTATCCGGATTACGGAATATAAAATCGCCAAAACCAAAGTGTTCTGAAACAATATCCCGCAAATCAACATTCATCTTCTTGGAATTCTTGTCCACAAAGCTAGCCTCATAACGTCGGGCATAACGCTCGTTACTTACCTCGGATGATTGAAGAATCAACGGAATGAACGGATCCCGCTTCCTAATCTCGGACATCAGTTTAATACCGGCCATCGAGTCAACCACTCCCCCACGCGGATAACGGGCATCTGTTATGACGCCCAAAACATTCTTTTCGTACCTATCATAAAGCTCCATCGCCTCTTCATAGCTTCGGGCAAGTACAATCTTCGGGCGTCCACGCATTCTTAACGTACGCTGATGGTCATTCAAAGCCTCGGTTGCAAACTCCTGACTTTGTTTCAAGACAAACTTATAGAGATTCGGCAAAACCGATGAATAGAAGCGGATGGAGTCTTCCACCAATAAAATCATCTGCACACCCACTTCCTTAATATCGTGTTCCAAATTCATCTTGTCCTCTATCAATTTAATGATAGAAACCAACAAGTCAGTATTCCCTAACCAACAAAACACGTATTCAAAGATACTCAAGTCTTCATGTTCCATTCGGGCCGTAATGCCATGCGAGAAAGGAGTCAATACCACCAATGGGATGTGACTATACTTCACCTTAATGGTACGGGCAATATCAAACGTATCACTATTATCCGTACCCGGCATGACAATAACCAAATCGAACATCGTAAGTTCCAATTGCTTCCAGGCCTCCTCCTCTGTCGAGACTTGCGTAAACCGAGGAGGATAACGAAGACTCAGGTTCATGTATTCCATGAAAATCTTTTCATCGATTCGTCCGTCATCTTCCAACATAAAAGCATCATACGGGTTGGCAACCAACAAGACATTGAAGATACGTTTGGTCATCAAATTTACAAACGACGTATCTTTAAAGTATAACTGATTCAGGTTCAATTTGCTAAGCATACAATAAACTCTAAAAGTCGTAATCCTATACAAAATTCGCTATTATTCTTGAAGTATGCAAATCAAAAGCCATTTTTAAAAAGCACCCAATTTCTTCTCTTCCCCTTTTTCTCTTTACTATTTATTGTTTTTCACCAAAAAATCAAGTGAAACATTTTGCCAATCCGCATAAAAGAATACCTTTGCAAGAGGAATGAATTTCATTTTGTCAAAACCTTAAATACTTATATTATGGATATTAATCAAATTATGGCTTCTTTGGAAGCTAAGCATCCTGGTGAATTGGAATATTTGCAGGCAGTCAAGGAAGTATTACATTCCATTGAAGATATCTACAACCAACACCCTGAATTCGAAAAAGCGTCTTTAATTGAAAGACTGGTAGAACCAGACCGTATTTTCACATTCAAAGTGCCCTGGGTAGACGATAACGGTAAAGTTCAAGTAAACTTGGGTTATCGTGTGCAATTCAACAACGCTATTGGCCCTTACAAGGGAGGTATCCGTTTCCATGCATCCGTTAATCTTTCTATTTTGAAGTTCTTAGGTTTCGAACAAACCTTCAAGAATGCTTTGACAACATTGCCAATGGGTGGCGGTAAAGGTGGTTCCGACTTCTCTCCTCGCGGCAAGAGCAATGCAGAAGTGATGCGTTTCTGTCAAGCTTTCATGCTTGAATTGTGGCGTCACGTAGGTCCGGACATGGACGTTCCTGCCGGTGACATCGGTGTAGGAGCTCGCGAAGTAGGCTATATGTTTGGTATGTACAAGAAACTGACTCGTGAATTTACCGGTACATTTACTGGTAAAGGTTTGGAATTCGGTGGTTCATTGATTCGTCCAGAAGCTACTGGTTTTGGAGGTTTGTACTTTGTAAACCAAATGTTGAAGAATGCCGGTCACGACATCAAGGGCAAGACTGTTGCTGTATCAGGTTTCGGTAACGTAGCTTGGGGTGCTGTAACTAAGGCTACAGAATTGGGAGCTAAGGTAGTAACCATTTCTGGTCCTGACGGTTATGTTTACGATCCAGACGGAATCAGCGGCGAAAAGATTGACTATATGTTGGAACTTCGTGCATCGGGCAACGACATCGTAGCACCTTACGCAGAACAATATCCAAACGCAACCTTCGTACCAGGACGTCGTCCATGGGAAGTGAAGGTAGACATCGCATTGCCTTGTGCTACTCAGAACGAATTGAATGGCGAAGATGCTCAAAACCTTATCAACAACGGAACATTGTGTATTGGTGAAATCTCGAACATGGGATGTACTCCAGAAGCTATCGATGCCTTTATCGCCAACAAGATGCTTTATGCTCCTGGTAAGGCTGTCAATGCAGGTGGTGTAGCTACTTCAGGTCTCGAAATGAGCCAAAACGCTATGCACTTGAGTTGGAGTGCTGCCGAAGTAGACGAAAAGCTCCACGGCATCATGCTCGGTATTCATGAACAATGTGTGAAATATGGTACAGAAGCGGATGGCTACATCAACTATGTGAAGGGTGCAAACATTGCAGGTTTCATGAAGGTTGCTCACGCCATGATGGCTCAAGGTGTTGTATAAACGCGTAGTTATCCATCTATTTCATAAACTTTACATAGCCTATCTTCTTGATAGGCTATGTTTTTATTATATTTGCAGAAATTTGCTGACAAATCAAAAAAAACAATGGTACGGTTTCGGATATTCATCTATACGTTTATAAGCATTCTTCTATATGGTTGCGATTCACAGCCTATTCCAACAAGTATGCCTAATAAGATGGGAAGCATCCAGTCGAGAGGCATTATCCAAGAGACCTCTTTACCTGTAGAAAGTGAAGCTTTATTCAATATATCCGGAGGTATATCACTCACCAATCAAATTTTTACTTTCGACGGCACATCCTGGAAGCCATCTGAAAACCTTTCCTATTCAGTCAATTTGCAAGAGAGTACATTGACGGCTATATATCCTGCATATAATAAAGATGAAAACAAACTTATCATTGAGAATCCATATGTAGACAATTCTTTGGAGGATATTTTAATCGCCCAAAAATCTTTTACCGATGCCAGTAATATCGAATTAACATTCCGGCATCTTTTCTCCCTACTTACCATTCATATAGAATCCGATTTACAGGAAGATGTGGAGGCAATAGCAGTGACAACCCCTAAAGTAATTTCCATGAATGGAACGGATGGTACATTTACCACCTCGGGAGAATATACCACTACCCTCTCGAAAGACGGAACAGGCGATTTTTCCTTTATCATTCCATCCATCAACAATTGCCAACTGACCATTACCTTCAATCCTGGAATCAATGAAATAACACACACTTTAACCCACGACTTTATCAGCGGATATAAATACGAATGTAATGTAGTAGATGAAGATACTCGTCCTGGAATTAAAGATGCAGACGATTTGATAGATTTTAGTAAACTTATTAACGGTGAAATATCTAAAGACAACTGGTCTAAATTTGGATATAAAGAAGGTGAAGATACGATATATTGTCTATTAAATGACATAAAGATACCAGACACGGAAAGCAATCCATTCAACCCTATAGGTGATCACGAAAAGACTCCATTTTCTGCCATCTTTGATGGAAAAGGGCATACTATTTCAGGGGTAAAAATTTCCGCAGCTAACGGTATAGCTGGTTTGTTTGGGCGAATTACACCTACTGGAGTCATTAAAAACCTCCAATTATACAATTTTTCATCTCCCCCCATTACAGGTAGTGCCAGTTCCGGTGTTGGTTTGTTAGCCGGTGTTTGTTATGGAACGATAACCAATTGCTCTGTAACAAAGAGTACCATCACCGTTGAAACAAATTACCCAACAGGTGGTCTTATCGGTCATTTACGAGCTGGTGGTAAAATCCTTAATTCCTATGTACAAAATACCACCATTACATCAGCTGGGTATATTGGAGGTCTTGCAGGAGAAGTAAAACAAGCCAACATCATCAATTGTTATGTAGCATCCAATGACATTAAAGCTGTCACATATAGTGGAGGAATAGCAGGAAGTACTAACCAATGCAATATTACAAATTGCTATAAATATAACATAACGTTCAATATATCAAAGAATAGAGGACAAATAATAGGCAAAGGTGAGAATTCTACAATAGACCATATATTTTATGATTTAGACAACCAAAAGTTAATATACGATAAGACAAATGAGACATCCACTCAAACAAATATTGAGCAATACGACACGAGTACTTTTAAAACAACAAATGATAATATCGAAATCTATAAATTGTTAAATCAATGGATAAATAATCAAGGAACAGCTTCTAACTTATTTACCCTTTGGAAAAGCAAAGATGACTTACCTGCAGTATTTCAATAACAAAAAATAAGGGTTGCTTCCGATTGGAAGCAACCCTTTATCAATTTTCAGAATGTTCTAATTAAAGAGCACCAACTTCTGTCAATGCAGCGTTAGTCTTGCGAACAGCAGCAGCACTAGCAGCGAACTTAGCCTTTTCGTCTTCGTTCAATGGCAATTC
>JAFQNW010000140.1 GCA_017420875.1 Bacteroidaceae bacterium | reverse complement strand
TAGTTCCCTTAACCACAACGTTGGCACCCACTACAGGTTCGCCCAAATCGTCAATAATTTTCCCAGTTACGGTACCTTGCTGAGCAAAGGCCATCGTACACATTAGGAAAAATGCAGAAAGCAGGAATACTTTCCGCTGCAATATGTAAAAATAACGATACAAAGATTCTGTCAATTAGGAGATATTGATTTATACAATAAGCATATGGGTAACAAAATTGTAACAAAACAAGACACACTAATTGAATTGGTACGTCAGTATTTATTTAAATATTTCGGGGATGCGGGAGACGGCTGCCTGCTTGTTTTTATCCAGTATTTTGGCGTAGATTTGGGTGGTGGAGAGGTCGCGATGTCCCAATAGCTTACTGACGGTGTAGATGTCGGTACCCAGATCGAGCATCATCACTGCGAAGGTGTGACGGGCACAATGGAAGCTGATGTGTTTGTGGATGCCGGCTGTGGCCATCCAGCGTTTCAGTACTTTGTTGGTGTTGCTGGGTGTGTATAATCCCCTGAATATTAGTTTAATAGGGTTTTGCCGTTCTCCCATCAGCGACACGGCTTGTGGGGCGATGTCGAGGTATTCCTGTCGGTTGGTCTTCTTCTGGCGGAAGATGAGACGGGTAAATTCTCCTTGTTCCTGCACGTCGTTCCAGGTCAGGCGGGCGATGTCCGAACGGCGGAGGCCGGTGAGGCAGGCAAATAGGAAGGCATTCTTGGTGGGGAGGTGCTCACAAGGGGTATCAACCAGGGTACGAATTTCGTCGATGGTTAGATACATTCGCTGAACTTCTTCTGGTTTGGGCTTTTCTACCCGCTGCATGGGGTTCTGGGTGATGAGCCCTTCTTCGAAAGCCCGGTTCAGGCAAGCCTTGAGCTTGTTGAAGTAGCTATGACGCGAGTTGCGGGCCAAGGGCGGATGATAGGTGTGTTTTCGGGCATCGCATCCCCAGGCTGTGGCCTTGTGTTCCAGATAATCGCGGAACCCTTGAATCCACTGCGGAGTGATCTGCGATAGGGTGATGTCCGGATTGGGTTCGTATCGCTGCAAGTGTTTCAGGCAGGCTTGCCAGTTGTCCCAATTGCCTTTGCTTTCGGTGTGAAGTCTTTTTTCACACAACCCTCGGTAGTAGTCAAAGAACCGTATTTCGGTTTGGGCCTGTATGCTTAACCCGTGTGTGCCGCTTTGTAGTTCGATGATTCGTTGCGATTTAATGGCGTTTGCCAGCTGCAATGTCTGTTGGTTCCGCTGCTTGTCTGTCTTGTTTTTTTCAGGGGTGAGGTAAAGTTTCAAGAATTCATAGGCCCGTTTACCATTGTGGTAAATATCGAGGTAAAGCGATTGGTTTCCGTTGGCCAATTGCTTCTTTCGGATTCGAACGGGTTCTTTGAATGCGGTCATTTTGTTGGGATAAATAAATTTCTTGTCTATAAATTTCTTTAATTTATCTATGTTTACACGATTTGTTAAAAAACGGACGAGTAACAAACGGATAACACAAAGTTATGTTTTTATTGCATATTCGTAACAAATGCAAGAACTAATTTTGGAGTATAAAAACGGCTCTAGAGGGGTGTTTGACAAGGGATTTCAAACGAAACGTCCATTTTGATTACTTCATAGTGTTGACTATTCTTTAAAGGGGTGGTGTACGGATAAATGTACGGTGGTATTGGAGGTGATAAATCGGGTTTGTATCGTGATAGGTGGCCAATAGGTACGCTCGGTGTAGTCCTTTTAGTTAAACAAACAACTAAGTCAAAATTTAAAGAAATGAAATTGAAGGAATAGGGAATTGATAGTTGCTTTTTGGTGGAATTTGCGGCTGATTTTTTTGGCAAAAAGATGTCGGAGGTATGTCAAAATTCTTTTTTGACATACCTCCGAAAATAAATCAAAGGAATGACACGCTGTCCGGAGAATGAATCAGGCCATTTTAGCCTTGAAGGCGAGAGCGTACATACGCATCTGCTTCACCATGGCCAGCAGGCCGTTGCTGCGGGTAGGAGAGAGGTGTTCCTTCAGTCCGATGGCTTCGATAAAGTAGAGGTCGTTCTCCAGAATTTCATCGGGAGTATGTCCCGATACCACCTTGATGAGTAGGGCGATGATACCTTTTACAATCAGGGCGTCGCTTTCGGCCTGGAATTCTACTTTGCCGTCTACCAGGTCGGCTTGAAGCCATACGCGGCTCTGGCAACCGTCTATCAGGTTCTGGTCGTTCTTGTATTCCGGGGCTAGCGGTTCCTGCTCGTTACCCAAATCGATGAGGAGCTGATATTTGTCCATCCAGTCGTCGAAGTCGCTGAATTCTTCGATGACTTCGTCTTGCAGTTCGTTGATTGTCTTCATATAGAGTGTGTATTATTTTTCATTATAAATGACGTCCATTACGGTTTGGCCTACTGCCTTGAGGGTGTTGCGGTCGATGTTCTCCATGGTGTCGTTCATGGTATGCCAATAAGAACCGAATGAGGACGTTTGGCAAGTAGGGTCGTAGTTGATGATGTCTACGCACGGGATGCGGCCCAGTGTGTTTACATATACGTGGTCGTCGATGACTTCGGCTCCCTCTTGCTTCGGGAAGTAGTTGCCATATCCCAGTTCGTGGGCTTTCTTCCAGATTTTCTTCATCTGCGACTTTGCTGTGCGGGCAGAGTAAGGTTCGTAATAGAAGGTGGCTCCCTTGCCGCCAACCATGTCGAGCAGGATGCCGTAACGAGCAAAGTAGCCCTGCACATGTGGGGTGCGTGCCCAATATTGGGAACCTAGACACCAAGTGTGTTCCTTGTAGGCTCCCTGGTGGAACTCGGGGATACCATAGTCTTCGGCATCGAAGAAGATGATGTCGATACCTATCTGTGGGGCTTGCTTCTGAAGCTGACGGGCAATTTCGAGCAGCACGCCTACACCGCTGGCACCATCGTTCACGCCGAGGATGTGCTTGCGGTGGTTCTTTTCGTCGGGATCGTTGTCGGCATACGGACGGCTGTCCCAGTGTGCACAGAGCAGGATGCGTTTCTTGCTGTCGGGGTTGTAGGCTCCGATGATGTTGCGGGCCTTCAGGATGGTACCGTCCCAGGCAGAGAGGTCGGCATACTGGTTATAGACTTTGGCTCCGAAGGCTTCCAACTGCTTGGCCAGGTATTCGCCACAATCGCGGTGAGCCTGGGTGTTGGGTACGCGTGGGCCGAAGTCGGCTTGAGCCTGCACGTAAGCATAAGCACTATCGGCATTGAAAGCCGGTGCCTTGATGACTGCCTTTTCTGTTTCGTCCGGTTGGCTGGCTGGTTTGCTGCTGTTGCCGCAGGCCACCATGCCGGTAAAAGCCAATATCAGGGTGGGTACTATAAATAGGTTCTTTATGTTCATAAATTCTTTTGTATTACGAAGATGAAATTTCGCTTGCAAAAATAATTATTTTCTTTGTACTTCTTCCATTACCCGCAGGAAGTTTCCTCCCCAAATGCGACGGATGTCTGCTTCGCTGTATCGTTCTTGCAATAAACAACGGGTGAAGTTAATCAGTTCGGAAGCCGATGCACAACCGCTGATGCCTCCGTCGCCGTCGAAGTCGGTGCCGATGCCTACATGCTCGATGCCCATGACGTTGACCATGTGGTTGAGGTGATCGATGGCATGGCGGATGGTGGCGGTGCCGTTCTCGCAGAGGAAGCCGTGATACAGGGTGACTTGGGCTACACCTCCCTTGCGGGCCAGGGCACGGAGCTGCTCGTCCGTGAGGTTGCGGGGATGGTTACACAAGGCACGGGCCGAAGAATGCGAAGCCACAATGGGTTTGCTGCTGATGGACAGGGCATCGTAGAAGCTTTGTTCACCGGCATGGCTGATGTCGACCATCATGCCTACGCGGTTCATTTCCTGGATGACACTGGCTCCGAATGGGCTGACTCCCAGGCCTTCTTCGTTGTGACGGGCCGAACCGCAGATATCGTTGTTGCCGTTGTGGCAAAGTGTCAGGTACACCACACCCCGGTTGCGGAAGCGTTCTACATTGCTCGAATCCTTGCCAATGGCATAGCCGTTTTCAATGCCCAGCATGATGGCTTTCTTGCCGGCTTCCTTCAGTCGGTAGAGGTCGGCCGGTGTATAAGCGATGTCCACTGCTGTGCAGCTTCGGGCTACCATGGCTTCAATCTCGTTCAAGATGCGGTCGGCCTTGGCGGTAGCGGCCAGCAGGGCTTCGTCGGTACGTCCCTTCTGCTCAAGGTAGGCTACCATGATGGTGGCGTCCAGATGGCCTTCGGTCATCTTGTGGAGGTCGACCAAAATCTGTGGGTCGCGAGTGGCGAAGTTGATGTCGCGGTCGAAGAACATCGGGGTGTCGCAGTGCGAGTCGAGGGTGAGCATGCGTTGGTGCAGCCGTTTGGCTTCCTGAAAGGAGGCCGACTCGCGAACCAACCATTGGAAGAGGGGCATCATGCATTCGTCTCCGTTCAGGATGAAACATTCGGGATGCCATTGTACACCCAGCATGGATTTGTATTCGGTGGATTCGATGGCTTCGATTACTCCGTCGGTGGCACGGGCACAAACGCGGAAGCCGGGGGCGGCTTCTTGTACTGCCTGGTGGTGGAAGGAGTTTACGGCCAGCACGTCGGTGCCGAACAATCGGTGGAGCAGGCTGTCGGTGGCAATTTCGACGGTATGCGAAGCGTAGCTACGATCCAGTTCTTGGCTGTGCTTGATGCGGGTACCTTCCATCTGGACGTGGATGTCCTGATACAGCGGTCCGTTGAAGGCGGCATTCAGGACTTGAATTCCTCGGCAGATGCCCAAGATAGGAAGCTGGCGATCGGCGGCCAACTTGGCGAGCAATAATTCCTGACGGTCGCGACGAGGATTGATGCCGTGAAGTTCGCGGATGGGTTCTTCGCCTAAGAACAGCGGGTTAAGGTCACCGCCACCCGTCAGCAAAATGCCGTCCAGGTGATTCAGTGTGTGGATGAGCGACTCGGTATCATCGTAAGGGGGGATGATTACCGGAATGCCTCCGGCCTTCAGTACGGACTGGTAATAACCTTCGGCCAAGGTGCAGTTGGTGTCACTGTAATTGCCTGTCAATCCAATCAATGGAGCTGGTTGGCGATTGGGTAACGACCGATGACTTTGGCGGTAGTCCGATGCGATATCGAAAGTAGGAATTGTTTTCATGGGTTATTATAAAAAGAAACTTGAACAAAGATAGAGATAAATCCAGATAATTTTTGCATATTTGCTAAAAATCTAATGTCCATGGAACCGATACAGAATTTCTCTAGTCTGGTAAATCGTTTGCGAACTTTAAAGGAACGGAAGCGGGTGGTCGTGGTTTGTCCCAACGACCCTCATACGGAATATGTTATCATCCGTAGTTTGCGTGAAGGTTTTGCCGATTTTCTGTTGGTTGCGGATACTCCTCATTTGTTGAATGCCGAATACATCCGTCACCAATATCCCGAACATGTGCGGGTATACGAAGCCAGTAGTCCCGACAAAGCAGCCC
>JAFQNW010000139.1 GCA_017420875.1 Bacteroidaceae bacterium | reverse complement strand
GCCGTCACGGCTGGCCAAGTAGAACTCATCGAACACCTGGCGGACAATCTCGGCCGTGCGGTCGCGACGGTCGGCATAATTATAGAGGTAAGCCACGTGGTGACTCGGCTCGTTGCCATGCGAGTACAGGCCGATGAGTCCGGTTACATCAGGAATTTCTTCGGCTCCCGGTATCTTGCTGGGGTCTTGTGTAAAGAGCGAATCCAGCTTGGTTGCAAAAGCCTCCTTGCTGCCAAAGAGCTTGATCAGCCCTTCAGGGTTGTGCTGCACGTGCCAAGTCCACTGCCAGGCATTGCCTTCGGTATAGTCGCGACGTTTGTTCGGAGTAGGGGTGATGAGAGCCGCCGGGTTGAAGTCGGCATACCACTGTCCCTTCGTGTCGCGGGCACGCATGAAGCGGGTCTTCTTGTCGAACAGGTTGCGGTAGTTCTCGGCTCGTTTCACAAAGAATTTGTAGTCGGCTGTCTTTCCCAGAGCCTTGGCCATCATGCCCACGCAATAATCGTCGTAGCACGATTCCAACGTACGCGATACCGATTCGATGTAGCTGTCATCGTACGGGAAATAGCCGTATTGGTTGTACTTGGTCCAGTCGGCCTTGTTGTGGTCGGCTGTCATCGATTTCTTCACCGCTTCGTAAGCCAGCTCGGCATCGAAGGAACGGTCCCCCTTGAGGTAAGCATCCACGATGGGGTTCACGGCGTGGTTGCCAATCATGCACCACGTTTCGCACAAGCCATATTCGTTGGTCACCAACAGCCCGGTCTGGCGATATTTCTCCAGCATGGAACGAATCATGGCACTATTCATCTCCGGATACATCAGGTTCAGGAACGGGTGCTGGGCACGGTAGGTGTCCCACAACGAGAAGTTGGTGTACAGTTCGCCGTTCGTGCTGCGGTGTGGCTGGTGGTCCCAACCCACATACTGTCCGTCGATGTCGGTTACCAGGTTCGGCATGATGAGCGAGTGGTAAAGCGAGGTGTAGAACGAAACCTTCTGTCCTTCGGTCAGTTCTTCCATCTCGATGCGACTCAAGTAGCTGTGCCAAGTCTCTTCGGCTTCACGAATCACCTTCTGGATACCCCAGGCAGGGATTTCCTTCTCCACGTTGCGTTGAGCCCCTTCGGTGCTGATGGTCGAGAGTCCCACCTTCACGTCCATCCGTTCGTTCAGTTCGGTGGCGAAGCGTACCAGCATCTTCACTGCCTTGCCCTTCACGTCCGTGCCCGTACCGGTCTTTCCGTCTACATAGGTCGTAACCTGCTCAAACGGCTTTGAGAAACGGGCAAAGAAGTAATACTGGTGGTTTTCCACAAAACCTTTGGAACGGCGGAAACCCACGATGGTCTGCGAGTCGACTACCCGGATGAAGCTTTCCTGCACCTGGTCGCCAATGCCATGTTCCAGGTCGATCAGAATGCCCGATTGTTCGTGACGCGGATATTCGTAGCTGTGGTAGGCCGCACGAGCCGTGGCCGCCAGGTCCGCCTTGATGTTATAGTCGGTGAGGTGCACGCCGTAGTATCCCGGCCAGGCCGCTTCGGTCTGGTGCGAGTAGTGCGAACCGTAGCTCTTCTGGTCCGATTCGTGTACAAACGGTACTTCGCCCGTTACCGGCATGAAGAGGATGTCGCCCATGTCGGCACAACCGGTACCGCTGAGGTGTGTATGCGAGAATCCGCGAATAAAGTCCGAGTCGAAGTTATAGCCCGAGCAGTAGTCCCAGGTCCATTTGGGGAAGTTGTCAGGGCCTATCTGTACCATCCCGAATGGCAAACAGGCTGCCGGGTAGGTATGTCCCACATAATCTGTTCCGATGAAAGGATCTACGTAGCGGGTAAGTAGTTTCTGGTCTGCCGATGCATGAACCAACCCCAGACAGAATAAGGCCGCCCAGAGCGAAAGGAGTGTACGTTTCATGGTATGTTGTTTTAAGGTTTTACAAGTCTATCTTGCAAAGATATTCTTTTTCATGAAGAATGAAGAATGTAGCATGAAGAATTTTTAGTGGATGTACACAAACTCTTCGCGATGCTCAGAGTGACACTAGTAGCTATCTGCTAGTCGCTAGTCATTATCTCTTTTTCTCTGTCAATATTTGTGATGAAATTAACAAATGTATTAATAAATCATAAATATGAACGAGAAGGGAAAGCACGAAATGCTGCATTTTTACCGCTATGTAGAAGCAGAATTGAACCGGATAACCGCTGTGTCCGAACTGTATTTTACTGACGAGAGCTTACGCATTATGAAGCGGATTTACAGAAAGTTACGATTGCAAATCATGAAAGTGGAACTGGCACTGATCCATCGGAAAAAGCAGATGGGAAGAATCACACCGAAACAGGCCAGAAGTGAGTTGGCAAAGGTCAAGAAAAAATGGCGTAAAATGTGACTTTCTGTACACTTTGTAGGATGTAGTCTGTTGATAATCAAGAATGTAAAAACTTTACACTGTACAGCCTTAACAGTTTTGCGAGGAATCGTACGAATGTATAATTTCGATGCTGGTAAACCATCCGAATGGAAACTATCAATTATCAACTATCAACTACTAAAACCATGGAAAGAGAACTGAAATTGGGACAATGTTCCTACTACGTGACTAACAAGGCGATGCAGAACGAAGTGATAACCATCGCACAGTTTGTAAACGCCATCCGTAGCGACCGTTGGAAAGACAAGGTACACGAATATCGCAAGCTGATGAAACGGGGCGACAAGCGAGGGGCACAGTTCGTCAAGAATCTGATGCCTTGCCTGGTGGTGGCCGGGGTGTGTAGCGGTGGGCACTCCAAAGCCAACTTCCGCACGTTCAGTGGCTATTTGATGATTGACGTCGATCATTATCAGGGGGATGTCCACGCCTTGTTACAGTTGCTGCAAGCTCAGCCCTGGTCGTATGCCGGATGGATAACCATCTCGTCCGAGGGACTGAAACTGGTGGTGCGGGTCGATGCGGTGACACAGCAAGAGTACGAAGAGCTGGCTTATCCCATCGTGGCTGCCCATATTCGCAAACTCATTGATTTTCTGGTGGATATGCAGTGTGCCGACCTCACCCGTACTTGCTATGCTTCCTACGATGTCGATGCATTTTGTAAGGAAGAAGGCTGCGAGGTGTTTCCTTGGCGTGCAGAGGTGGCAGCAAACGGAGTACCCGTGCAGGAAGGAAAACAACCGAAGGCGTTGTCGTCCGAACCGCTAACTACCACCGCTCAAGGCATGGTGACTCATTTCTTGGATGCCTTCATCGAGGCCCACCCGTATGTGCCCAAGCATCGGCATACGTTCCACTTGGCCTTGGGACGTGAAGCTCGTCGGTTCGGCATGGACGAGCAAGAACTGAATGTGCTGATCGATCAGGCTGTTTCCCGCCTGGCCATGCCCGATTGCGACGGACCCGAGATTCGCTATAACATCTTGGATGCCTATCGGTTTGGCGAGCAGAACAAATTGGGCGAGGGGCGTCGGCAAGGGTTCGAGGGGCACTGGGGGCGTCGGGTACCCCAACCGGCCTTCGAGACCGACGATGCACCCGACGAACCGGATGTGGCCGAAACCAACCGCGAACTGCGGATGGAAGCCCCTTGTTTGCCCGATTGGATATTCGACCTCTTGCCCCAACTGTTTCGGCAGGGACTGGAGGTGGCCAAGAACCCCCGTCAACGCGACATGCTTTTCCTGTCCATGATGGCAAACCTCAGCGGATGCCTCCCTGCTGTGCGGATGGTGTACGACGATGCCGATGTGTTTCCGCATTTCTTCCTGTCGGTCATCGCCTCCTCGGCCAGCGGAAAAGGTATCATGGCCTGTGCAGCCAAGTTGCCTCGTGGCATTCAGCAGCTGCTGGACGAAGAAAACGAGCAGCGACATCGCGAACACGAAAAGGCAGTCATCCTGTGGGAACAGGAACGGCAGCGGGCCAACAAGGAACGACGGGAGCCGGACATGAAGCTGCGTCCCGAGCCGATTGTCCGCAAAACCCTCGTAGTGCCGGCCGATGTGTCGCGTACACAACTCATCCAGCTGATGAGTGGCAGTCCGGCCGGAGTGATACTGAACGTCAGCGAGATGGACACCCTCCGTGCAGCCGTGAATGCAGAGTATGGCCGGTTCGACGACCTGATGCGTGCCTGCTTCCATCACGAAATGTTCGGCTCGGACTTCAAGCAAGACAAGCGGCCCTACATGGTGTATTGCCCCAAGATGGCCTTTTGTGCATCGGGCACTCCGAGCCAGTTTTACCGCCT
>JAFQNW010000138.1 GCA_017420875.1 Bacteroidaceae bacterium | reverse complement strand
CCGCCAAAGATGCCCGTAAAGCTGCCGCCACTCATCAAGCTACTTGTGAGCAAGACGCCCCAGATTTACCGTCCTGCCGTGGCTCATGCCGTGTTTCCCGCACTGGCCACACACCTGTGGCGGACCACCTTCCGATACATCGACAACGTGGAGCACGAGGCCACGCTGATGAACGTGCTGATGGCCGGCACGGGGGCAGGGAAGAACTGCATCACCGACCCCATCAACCGCATCCTGAAGGACATCCGCAAGCGGGACATGGACAACCTGCAACGCGAGAAGGAATGGAAGAAGGAAATGCAGACCAAAGTGGCCAACAAGGACAAGCGTCAGCGACCGGAAGGTCTTGTAATTCAAGAAATTGACCCGGATATGACCAACGCCGCGTTCGTACAAAGACTGGCCGATGCGGAGGAAAGATTTCTTTACACCAAGATGAACGAGATAGACCAGTTCGATGCCCTGAAGACCTCGGCACGGAGCAAGGCCCATTTCCAAATCATGTGCCTGGCGTTCGACCCCGGCAACGTGTACGGACAGACACGCATCGGCACGGGCTCGGTGAGCGAGAGGGTGTGCATCCGCTTCAACTGGAATGCCTCGACCACCATTCAGAAAGGGCAGGCTTACTTCCGAAGCGTATTGACGGACGGGCCTATCTCGAGAATCAACTTCTGCACCATCCCCGAAAGGCCCATCGGCTCGGAGATGCCCGTATACGGCACGTACGATGCCAACTTCGACGAGGAGCTGCGTCCGTACATCGAGCGGCTGAACCGGGCACGCGGACCGATAGAATGCAAGCAGGCACGTACGCTGTCCAAAAAACTGATAGGGGAGTGTGCCGACTTTGCCCGCCTGTCCGAAAGCCGGGTGTACGAGAACCTCTCGTTCCGTGCCAACGTGATAGCCTTCCTCAAGGCATGCATCCTGTACGTGGCTCACGGCGAGAAGTGGGACAAGACGATGGAAGAATTCGTCCGCTGGTCGCTCCGCTACGACATGTGGTGCAAGATGCAGTTCTTTGGCGGAGCCATCGAGGCTCAGGAGGAAGCTGTATCGGTGGTCAAGAAACGGGGACCGAAGAACTTGCTCGACCTGCTGCCCGAGGTCTTCACACGCGAGGAGGCAAATTTGATGCGTCAACGTCAGGGCATCTGCCGGGGCAACGTGAAGATGATGCTCGAGAACTGGAAGAAGCGGGGATACATCGAACCGTATGGAGCCAAGCCCGAGAACATCGGCCAACAGCGATACATCAAGACGGAGGCTTACCTGAGGGAGCATCCTCAGCAGTCAGATAGTCAGTTAGTCAATTAAAAAAGAAAACACCCACTCAAAAAATAACTATCAATGATCAACTAATATGAATAGAGGACAACGCAACAATAACCCCCTGAACATCCGCCACTCTGCCGACCGATGGCAGGGGGCACGAATCAACCAGACGGACAAGAGCTTCGTGCAGTTCGAGACGATGGCTTACGGATACCGGGCCGCATGGAAGGTGCTCGACACGTACTGGACACGCTTCGAGAAGGAGCGGATACCGTACACGGTACGTAACATCATCGCCCGCTGGGCACCGCCCACCGAGAACGACACCGAGGCCTACATCCGTGCGGTAACCAAGCTGTCGGGGCTGGGAGGGAACGAATGTATGGCTCGCCCGTTACGCTTCTGGTATCTGTCGGACTTGGAGCGTACGGCTCGCCTGATAGCAGCCATGGCGTGCGTGGAGTGCGGCATCGGCATGCACGAGGTGAACATGGACGAGGTGTGGAAGGGCTACGACTTGGCCTTCCCGAAGGCAGGGCGAAGGAAGAGGCTACGCGAGGAGCAGAAGCAACTGCAAGCCCTGGACGAATACTGGGACTGGTCGCCAATGGCCTACGACTGGTAGCCTGAAAAGTGAAGAGTGGATAGGTCTACGGACCTATCCACTCTTGCATACATAGTTTAGTTTTTACGGTTTCATCTGGAAACCTTCATCGTGAGGGGAGGATTATTCCCACTCAATAGTCGCCGATGGTTTCGGTGACATATCGTAGCAAACACGGTTGATGTTCGGCACCTCATTAAGAATACGCTTGGTAATCTTGTCGAGGATGGCCCAATCAATGTGTTCGATAGTAGCAGTCATAGCGTCGATGGTGTTCACCGCACGGATG
>JAFQNW010000137.1 GCA_017420875.1 Bacteroidaceae bacterium | reverse complement strand
GATTGACCACTGCTCCCAACTATTTTAAGATATTCAATAGCCACGGAGCAGATAACCAGATTGCAGATATCAGCAAAACCCTAGAAGCCATGATCGAGGAATTGTCGAATAGCAAGGACCGGATTATTTTAAAAAGCCTGAACAATTACCCCATTCTATCGACCGAAGCTCATAAAAGACCTTTCGACCGATATTGGTTGAACATTCTCACCGGAATATTGATTCCCGTAGGTCTATTTTTCTATTTCAGAATTTGGTTCTTCAGACTCCGTTTAGAGAAAGACTTAAAAAAGATTACCCAAACGAACAATACTATACAAGAACAAATTAAAAAACAATCATTAGACATATAATATGGAAGATTTTAAGTTAAACACGATTGAAGAAGCTATCGAGGACTTCCGCGAAGGGAAATTCCTCATCGTAGTAGACGATGAAGACCGTGAAAATGAAGGCGACTTCATTATTGCAGCCGAAAAGATAACCCCCGAAAAGGTTAACTTCATGCTGAAAGAAGGCCGCGGCGTATTATGTGCCCCTATCACTCTACAACGTTGTGCCGAGTTGGAATTGGAGAAACAAGTAAGCAACAACACTTCCATTTTAGGAACACCGTTTACTGTAACTATCGATAAATTAGAAGGATGTACAACAGGTGTTTCTACACACGACCGTGCTGCTACCATTCAAGCCCTGGCCGACCCGACTTCGACGGCCAGCACATTTGGACGTCCCGGACATATCAATCCGTTATATGCACAAGACAAAGGTGTCTTAAAACGTGCCGGACACACCGAAGCATCCATCGACTTGGCTCGTTTAGCAGGTCTTCAGCCAGCTGCCGCATTGATTGAAATCATGAACGAAGATGGTACCATGGCTCGTATGCCACAACTGATTGAAAAGTCACGCCAATTTGGTATCAAAATCATCGCCATCAGAGACTTGATAGCCTACCGTTTGAAACAAGAATCCTTGGTAGAAAAAGGAGTAGAAGTAGATATGCCGACAGAATATGGCCATTTTCGTCTGATTCCTTTCCGCCAAAAGAGCAATGGGTTGGAACACATCGCTATTATCAAAGGAACCATTGAACCTAATGAACCAATTTTGGTACGCGTACACTCTTCATGCATGACAGGAGACATCTTCGGCTCCATGCGTTGCGATTGTGGCGAACAGTTACATAAGGCATTAAAGATGATTGAAAAAGAAGGGAAAGGTGCAGTTGTATACCTCAATCAAGAAGGTAGAGGCATCGGACTTATGGAGAAAATGAAAGCCTACAAATTACAAGAAGACGGAATGGATACCGTAGACGCCAACATTTGCCTTGGGCACCAAGCAGATGAACGTGATTATGGTGTCGGTGCCGAAATTTTGCGTAGCATCGGAGTTACCCAAATGCGTTTGATGACCAACAATCCTGTCAAGCGAGTAGGCTTGGAATCTTATGGCCTTTCTGTTGTAGAAAACGTTCCCATTGAAACTACTCCAAACGAATTCAACGAACGTTATTTAAAGACCAAGAAAGATCGTATGGGACACACTTTGCATTTCAATAAGTAAAATAAACAATAAAAATACCAAAAGAGATGAACCTTTTATCAGAACGTCTGAATCGCCTTTCACCTTCTGCTACTTTAGCCATGTCGCAAAAGAGCAATGAATTGAAGGCACAAGGGGTTGATGTGATAAACCTCAGCGTGGGAGAACCTGATTTTAACACTCCGGATCACATTAAAGAAGCTGCTAAACAAGCCATTGACGAAAACTTCTCCAGATACTCTCCAGTACCTGGATATCCAGCTTTACGCAATGCTATCGTTGCCAAATTAAAGAACGAAAATGGTCTGGAATATAGTCCGGCACAAATATCCTGTGCAAACGGAGCCAAACAATCTGTTTGTAATGCAATCATGGTATTGGTCAATGCGGGAGACGAAGTGATTATTCCGGCACCCTTCTGGGTTAGTTATCCAGAAATGGTAAAAATGGCCGATGGTACTCCTATCATCATTCCTGCAGGAATTGAACAGGATTTCAAGATTACTCCAGCACAACTGGAAGCAGCTATTACCCCAAAGACCAAAGCCATTATCCTTTGTTCACCTTCCAACCCTACAGGTTCTGTTTATAGCAAAGAAGAACTTGCCGGATTGGCCGAAGTACTGGCTAGACATCCACAAGTTTTCATCATTGCTGATGAAATTTATGAGCACATCAATTACATAGGCAAACATGAGAGCATAGCCCAATTCCCAGAAATCCACGACCGAGTAATCATCGTCAATGGAGTATCAAAAGCTTATGCCATGACAGGTTGGAGAATTGGTTTTGTTGCAGGTCCCGAATGGATCGTGAAAGCCATCAACAAATTGCAAGGACAATATACATCCGGGCCTTGTTCTGTTTCTCAAAAAGCAGCCGAAGCAGCTTATACAGGAACACAAGCTCCGGTTGAAGCAATGCGTCAAGCTTTCGAACGCCGTCGCAACCTGATTGTCAGCCTGACCAAAGAAATCCCAGGATTTGAAGTAAACACTCCGCAAGGAGCATTTTACCTTTTCCCTAAATGCGATTCTTTCTACGGAAAATCGAATGGGGACAATCAAATAAACAATGCTGAAGATTTGGCCATGTATTTATTGGAAGTAGGACACGTAGCTTGCGTAGGCGGCACTTCTTTCGGTGCTCCTGAATGCATCCGAATGAGTTATGCCACTTCCGATGAAAACATCATCGAAGCGATGACCCGAATCAAAAACGCCTTGGCTCAATTGAAGTAAGCCTTCCAAACAAAACGACAAGGAGGGTGTATCAAAATAAAAAAACTATGTCGTGTCATTCTGAGCATCGCGAAGAATCTGAAAACATCCACTTTATGTATTCAGTTCCTTCACTTCGTTCAGGATAACACGACATTTTAATAGCAATTCTAAATTATGCTCCCTACATTACACAAAAAACGGCTATCCTTATGGATAGCCGTCGTCATACTTTCTCAGATTGTTTTTATTCGCCTAAGCTGATAGCTTCTGACGGACATGCATCTGCACAAGTGCCACATTCTGTACAAGCATCTGGGTCGATAGAATACTTATCACCTTCAGAGATTGCTCCAACTGGACATTCATCGATACAAGTACCGCAAGCGATACAATCGTCACTAATTACGTAAGCCATGTTCTTTTTATTTAATTATTAGTACTAATTGATTTGACAAAGATATAGTTTTTATTCATAATCTGCCATCCCGACATGGCAAATTTGACTAATTTGTATTTAGTCTAAATTTGTTCATTCATTCAATGCTTGATACATAACCTGTTGGATACGGGGACGGATATTTAGATTCATCAACGCCTTATGGTCAAAAGGACGTGGATAAACACGATTACTCAAAAAAACATAAACCAAACCATTCTTCGAATCAGCCCATGCACACGTTCCGGTAAAGCCGGTATGACCTACTACATCTAAAGGAGTCTCATCGGCACACGGACCTTTCCCAGCAGCTGGTTCGGGTCTGTCAAAGCCCAAAGTTCTCCGACTGATACGCGACTTCTTAGTCATGAAAAGGCGACATGTTTCCATACTCAAATAACGTTTTCCCTCAAATTGTCCAAAGTCAGCCAACATCTGATATACCTTCGCGACATCACGAGCAGTTGAAAACAAGCCGGCATTACCCGATACTCCTCCCATAAATGCTGCAATTTCATCGTGCACATAACCTTGAAGCATCTTTCTGTTTCTCAAATAATCCGTTTCTATCGTTGGCACAATCTGTTCCTTCTTGAATTTTCTTAATGGCAAATAGAGCGTATGCTCCATTCCCATCGGCTGAAAGAATTCCTTTTCTAGAAACTCATCCATCGGCAATCCGCTAATGTTCTCAACCATTTCTTTCAACAGCATGAAATTCAAACAACTATAGCGATATCTTCTATCCCGCAAAGGAATCTTGGAAGAAGCGATCAACTCCAACATATATTTAGGAAAATCAGGGCTTAGATACAAGTCATCGGCCAGCACCAAGGGGTAATCTGCCGAGCGTGTTTTGGATACGAACTCCTTTTTATAATCGAAAGAATTAACAACATAGAGTCTCGAATCCACTCGTTGTCGATGATTTACATCTTGTCTAGCCTTAAAAAAGGCCCCTACGTAACTGGAGTCATCGATAGCATCGCGATAAAAAGCCCACGAAGCAGGCAAACCCGACTGATGCATCAACAATTCTTCGATGGTAATACGTTCCTTTGCACTTCCTTTCAATTCAGGCACATATTTGGATATACGATCGGTCAACCCAAACTTTCCTTGGTCGTACAGTTTCATCACAGCCAGCAAAGTAGCCGTTGTCTTCGTCAAGGAGGCAATGTCATACAAATCATCTCCTGACACCTTTTTGGAGTTCCCATAAGTAAAAGAGCCAAAACACTTGTCATAAACCGGAGCCCCATCTTTCAGAATCACAATCTGACACCCCGGATAAGCCTTTGCTCGAATCCCTTCCAAAGCTATTTCATCGATTTTTTTTAAGACCGATGATTTCATTCCATAATCTTCCGGACGATAAATCTTACTTTCATGTTCCTTAGTCAGTACCACTCCATCCCCCGGACGAAGATAACCTTCCACTTCCACCGACACTCGACCTGTAGGAATTTCTTTTCCAACCAAAACATCAGCCACATAGCGTTGAACATGCGAATCCCCTGCATGCCCCAATATCACAGCTGCCGCCTTACGCCAATCATTACCTTTCTTATACATCTGTCTTAAAGGAGTCAGATAGACATATATCACAGGCTTCTGCTTTGCCAGTTCATTCAACATTGCCTGATAAGGTGCATATTTTTCGGTATGTATTGCTACAATGACTCGCTCGTATTTACCCAGTCTCTTACGCATAGATGATATCGAATCAGGATTTGCTTGAATGCGATCGATAGTCAAATAACGCTTCAACTGCTGATAAAAGGTATCTCCCCCCGAGGATTTACCCACATTCAGCACCACGGAGCCTTTCAACGACATCTCTAATGGAAGAATCCCCCCGTCATTACTTGCGACTGTCACAGCAGCCTTCTGCAACTTAGCCATCAGTTCCTTGGTTTCAGGACGATTCAACCGTTTGTCCAAGCCCGAAAGTTGGATAAACTGTTTACGATACAATCCCAACGCATATTTATAGGTCAGCACCTTCCGACATTTTTCTGTAATCAATGTCTCCGTCAATTCACCCGATTTGATAGCAGCCAACACTCCATCCAGCTCTCTTTTTAAATTTCTGGGTGCCAACAACATATCATTCCCTGCCATCAAAGCCCGTGCACAAACATTCAAGTTGTTCGATACCCCTTTCATTTCCAACGCATCCGTAAATGTCAATCCCTGAAATCCATATTCTTTCTGAAGAATGCCAATAATCTCGGGAGACAACGAAGCCGGCTTCTTACTCAATGCCGGGACTTCCAGATGGCCAACCATCATTCCCCCTAAACCCGCTTCGACCGCTTTCTTAAAAGGATAAAGTTCGATACTATCCAAACGTTCTCGAGAAAATTTCAATACCGGCAAAGCCTTGTGTGAATCTACATTAGTATCTCCATGTCCCGGGAAATGCTTGCTTACCGAAAGAACACCCCCTTCTTCCAATCCGCGGGAATAAGCAATAACCTTTTCCATCACATTCTTAGGGTCTCCTCCAAAAGAGCGTGTATTGATAACCGGATTCAACGGATTGTTATCCACATCAGCTACGGGAGCAAAGTTTACATGCACACCTATTTCCCGGCACTGTCTCGCCACCTCCTTACCATATTCATAAATAAGAGCATTGTCAGTAATACATCCCAGTACTCTGTTCCTAGGGAAAGAAGGCGTCCCCTTCAATCGCATGGCAATCCCCCATTCCCCATCAAAGGTCATCAACAAAGGTATATCTGCCAACTCCTGTGCAAAATTAGTGAGCAAGACCTGTTTCGAAAGTTCTCCTCCCGAAAACAACAAGCCCCCCACTTTATATTCCTTTACTGCATTCTGAATGTTCTTACGGTTTTGTGGCGAATCGGTCAGAGCAACCGTATGAATAAACAGCTGACCAATCTTTTCTTTCAAGGTCATGTTAGCCAACCGGGTCTCTACCCATTCCGTACAATCCTGTTTTCCTACCTCACTGTTTCGCAGTATATTAGGTTGTTGAGCCCATAGATAGCTACAGGTCAACCACATCATTCCCCATATAATAATCCACTTTTTCATGTCTTTCAAATCGTATTTACCTCCAAAATTACAAAAAAGAATAGGATAAGCACCATATCCTGCAAAAAATAGTCAAAATATATTTGCTGATAATTTAAAAAAGCGGTAAATTTGCACCGCTTTTCCGCGCAATCGCTGTCATGAGGAGTTACTTGATATGTTGCGTTGGTAACGATAAACAATTTAATAATTAGAAAAATGGATTTAATTAAAATTGCTGAAGAAGCATTTGCTACTGGTAAGCAACATCCTACATTCAAGGCTGGTGACACAGTAACAGTAGCATACCGTATCGTTGAAGGTAACAAGGAACGTGTACAGTTGTACCGCGGTGTTGTTATCAAAATTGCCGGACATGGTGAAAAGAGACGCTTTACAGTTCGCAAGATGTCTGGTACTGTAGGTGTTGAACGTATCTTCCCTATCGAATCGCCTGCTATTGACAGCATCACTGTCAACAAGATTGGTAAAGTTCGCCGTGCTAAGTTGTATTACTTGCGTGCACTTACTGGTAAGAAGGCTAGAATTCAGGAAAAGAGAGTTAATGCGTAAAACCATTATTCCTAGCATAAAAAAGGAGCATCCAAAAGATGTTCCTTTTTTATTTGCATTTTGATTAAATTCTGCCATTTTGTCTTTTTGTCACACACTTCCACCTATGCCATTTTTGCACGCCATATTTGCAAACAAATGTAAAATCAGAGCGAATATTGTTTCTTTCTGTTAATTTAATAGTTAAAAATATGTCGTACAACATATTTTTAAGGTTTTGGCATTATCTTTGCACCGGTAAAGGAGAGACAGAGTTTTTAGGAATAACCCGTTCTTGTTGTAAGCAAGAACACTAAAATAGTAGAATTATGAATATTAAAAAAACAAATGACACAATCGAAATGCTTCAGTATCAATTGAAACGATACAAAGCTATGCGAAACGGAGCTGCTTGTCAATCTTTGCAACACAAGCTCCAAAAGTTAACAAGCCAATCAATCAACGATTGAAGCTTATCATTTAGAAACAATTGAATATGGAACATAAAAAAGGATGCAGAAATCTGCATCCTTTTTCTTTTTATTCGTATAAATGGAACATCCGATCCATCAATTGCCATTTCTCTGCCGACGAAGCGTTCGGGTCTGCATTCTGAAGTTCGGCCATATAGGCTTCCCACTCCCGTTGTTTGGGCAATGTGGCCAATTTAGCCATTGCCGAATCCCAGTCAAAGTCGAGCGGAGTCTCAACAATCATGACGGTATTGGTACCAAGAATATATATTTCCATTTCCAAAATACCAATTTCGCGGATAGCAGCCAATGTTTCAGGCCACACTTGCCCTTCCGCATGTCTTTTCCGGTATTCGGCAATGAATGCAGCATCATCGTCCTTCAAATTCAATATTTGGCAATATCGCTTGACCGGACCATGATACTCCTTTACCTTATATCCTTGTTTCCTTTCTTCCATTAAGCTTCCTTTACTTCCCAACCTAAAGCACTGGCACCCAAAACAGCAGCATCAGCGTCCTTCAGTTCAGAAACCAACAACTTAGTCTTACCTTCGAAAATCTTCAAGATGTTTTCATCCAAAGCTTTCTTGATAGGCTTCATGATATAATCGCCAGACTTAGCCAAGCCACCGAACAATACGATAGCTTCAGGGCTAGAGAATGCGATGAAGTCTGCCAAAGCTTCACCCAGGATACGACCTGTGAATTCGAAGATATCTTGTGCCAACTTGTCACCCTTCACTGCTGCATCATATACATCCTTTGATACGATATCTTCAGCAGGAATGTCTCTCAACAAGCTAGGTTCAGGACGTGCAACCAAGAATTCGCGAGCTGTACGTGCTACACCTGTAGCCGAGCAGTAAGTTTCCAAACAGCCTCTACGACCGCAACCGCACAAACGTCCGTTTTCACGACGTACTACTACGTGACCCAATTCGCCAGCAAAACCATCATGACCATAAACCAACTGACCGTTAATAACGATACCGCTACCTACACCAGTACCCAATGTAATCATGATAAAGTCTTTCATACCGCGAGCTGCACCATAAGTCATTTCACCAATAGCAGCAGCATTAGCATCGTTAGTCAATGCAGTAGGAACACCAATCTTTTCTTCGAACAAAGCAGCCAATGGAATTACACCTTTCCAAGGCAAGTTAGGAGCGAATTCAATAGTACCGTTGTAGAAGTTTCCGTTAGGAGCACCTACACCCATACCTTTGATTTTTTCTACGCCACCCATTGATTCGATCAACGGAATCAATTTTTCGCAAACAGCATCTACATAATCTTCGATCTTTGTATAAGCTTGAGTCTTGATTGAATCTGTAGCCAATACATTACCACGTTGATCCACAATGCCGAAAACGGTGTTAGTACCACCAATATCCATACCTACTACGTAGGGTTTTTCTATACCTGTTACCATGAAATTAAATTTTAAAGGTTAGTTATTGATGACAAATGTACGGAATGAGAAAAAAGGGAGCAAATTTTTTTTGAATTATTTCTCATATCCATGCAACTTTTTATACATTTATCGCGTCTAATCATCAAACACAAATATATTATTAGCGTGATACACTTAAAAGATATAAACAAAACATACTACAATGGGACACCATTGCATGTATTGAAAGGTATCAACCTGGATATCAACCGGGGAGAATTCGTCTCCATCATGGGTGCATCCGGCTCGGGAAAGTCCACCTTATTAAATATATTGGGCATCCTGGACAACTACGATTCTGGGGAATACTACCTGAACAATGTACTGATTAAAAATTTGAGCGAGACTCGCAGTGCCGAGTACCGCAACCGCATGATTGGCTTCATCTTCCAATCGTTCAACCTGATTCCTTTCAAGAATGCGATGGAAAATGTGGCACTCCCCTTGTTCTACCAGGGAGTAAGCCGAAGAAAACGCAACCAGCTCGCCTTGGAGTACTTGGAAAGACTGGGACTGAAGGAATGGGCTCACCATCTGCCCAACGAGCTTTCGGGTGGACAGAAGCAACGTGTGGCCATTGCCCGGGCACTTATCACCAAACCGCAAATCATTTTGGCCGACGAGCCTACCGGTGCTCTCGATAGCAAGACTTCCATCGAAGTCATGCAACTGCTGAAGGAGCTGCATCAAAAGGAAGGGTTGACCATCGTTGTCGTGACTCACGAAAGCGGAGTAGCCAACCAAACCGACAAGATTATCCACATCAAGGATGGCATCATCGAAAGGATTGAAGAGAATACCGACCACACGTCTTCGCCTTTTGGCATAAACGGCTTCATGAAATAAAAATTCGCCATGATAGATATTTTTCAAGAAATAATCGGCACGCTGAAACGCAACAAGCTACGCACCGCCCTCACCGGCTTTGCCGTAGCCTGGGGAATCTTCATGCTCATCGTGTTGCTCGGAGCCGGTAACGGACTGATGAACGCCTTCGAACTACAAAGCGGAAACATGTCCATGAACTCCATGGAGATATGGCCCGGCCAGACAAGCATGCCCTACAAAGGCTTGAAAGAAGGCCGAAACATCAAGCTGACCGAAAAAGAGTTGGAGCTGACCCGAGATATGAAGGAACACATCACCCATGCTAGTGCCATCATCTCGCAAGGAGGTGTCAACGTTAGCAACAAACAAGACCACCTTTCCATCCAGCTCACCGGAGTGATGCCTAACTACCCCGAGACCAACGGCCTCCAACTGAAAGAAGGCCGATTCATCAACCAGTTGGACATGCAACAGAAGCGGAAGGTCATCGTCATTCACGAAAAGACCGCCCAAATGCTTTTCGACGATGATACTTCCAAAGCCATCGGGAAATACTTGAGCGCAAGCGGAATCCCCTATCTGGTGGTCGGAATCTACACCAGCATGCTGGAAGAATTCTCGCCTACCGCCTACTTGCCTTACTCCACCTTGCAACTTATATATAATAAAGGTGATGCCATCGGCTCCATTGTCTTCCTTACGCAAGGCATAACCGACTTGGCCGGTAGTGAAACCTTTGAGCAAGCATACCGAACCGCCATCGGCAAAGCCAAACAATTCGATGCCGAGGACCGCAGTGCCATCCATGTATGGAACCGTTTCACCCAATACCTCCAACAACAAACGGCTAGCGACCTGCTCCGCACCTCCATTTGGGTAATTGGCATCTTCACGTTGCTTAGCGGTATCGTAGGCGTAAGTAACATCATGCTTATCACCGTCAAGGAGCGTACCCGCGAATTCGGTATCCGCAAAGCTTTGGGGGCCAAACCGACCTCCATCCTATGGCTCATCATTGCCGAAAGCATCACCATCACCACCTTCTTTGGATACATCGGTATGGTGGCCGGCATATTGGCTACCGAGTACATGAATTCCATCAGCGGAGAACAGGTGGTAGATCTGGGCGTAGGCTCGGCCACCGTGTTTGTCGACCCCACCGTAGATATTCACATTGCCATTCAGGCCACGCTGACCCTCATCATAGCAGGCACATTGGCCGGATTTTTCCCGGCTCGCAAGGCCGTGATGATTCGCCCCATCGAAGCTTTGAGAGGATAAACTTTTAGTTATGAGTTATGAATAATGAATTATGAGTTTCTTTAGAATAGACATAGACCGCTGGGAGGAAATCCTGATTACCATTACCCGCAACAAGACCCGAAGCATCTTGACCGCCTTCGGCGTGTTTTGGGGTATCTTTATGCTGGTTGCCCTGATGGGTGGGAGCCAAGGCATTCAGGAAATGATGAAAGCCAACTTTGCCGGTTTTGCCACCAACTCCGGTTTCACAGGGACCAACCAGACAAGCAAAGCCTACAAGGGATTCCGAAAAGGAAGGTATTGGCAACTCGAGCTTAACGATGTGGCACGCATCCGCCAAGCCATTCCTGAAATAGACATTCTGAGCCCCATCAACTCCAAATGGGGAGTCAAGGCCACTTACGACAAATACGAAAGTGCTTCATGTTCGATGAAAGGAGTCTATCCCGAGTATGCCGAAATAGAAACCCCTACCCTAGCTTTTGGGCGTTTCATCAACCACATCGATTTCAAGGAAAAACGCAAGGTCTGCGTCATTGGCAAGCAAATCTACGAGAGCCTGTTCCCCGATGGGAGCAATCCGTGTGGAAAGTTCATCAATGCCAACGGCATCTATTTCCAAGTAATTGGCGTAAACACCTCTTCCGGCAACATGAGTGTAAACGGATGGCCTCCTACCACCATTACCATCCCTTTCAGCACCATGCAACAAAGTTATAACTTTGGGAACGACATAGAGCTTTTATGCTACACGGCCCGACCGGGATACTCCATCAAGGATATCCAAGCACGCATCGAGCCGGTGCTCAAAAAAGCCCACCTGATACACCCCGACGACAAGCAAGCCGTGATAAGCATCGATGCCGAAGCCCTTTTCAGCATGGTAGACAACCTGTTCAAAGGTATAAACATCCTCAGTTGGATGGTAGGATTGGGCACTTTGCTGGCCGGAGCCATTGGGGTGAGCAACATCATGATGGTTACCGTCAAGGAACGAACCACCGAAATCGGTATCCGTCGTGCCATCGGTGCCAAGCCTCGCGACATCATGAGCCAAATCCTCTCCGAGAGCATGGTCTTGACCACCTTGGCAGGGATGGCCGGCATCTCGTTTGCCGTGTTTATTCTTCAAATGTTAGAATTGGGCACCGCCCAATCCGATACTCCCGGCCATTTTCAGATCAGTTTTTGGATGGCCATCGGAGCCTGTGCCATCCTCTTGATGCTAGGTATGCTGGCCGGCCTGGCCCCCGCCTATCGGGCCATGGCCATCAAACCGATTGAAGCAATACGGGATGAGTGATTTGGAGTTATGAGTTATAAGTTGAATAATATAAAAAACAAACAAATATGAAAAAGTACGTAAGAATTGCCGCATTGGTCCTCGTCGGCCTGATTTTTTTGGGGACGTTCGTTTTCCTCTACCAGAAGTCACAACCACAGACTTTGGAGTATGAAACCCTGAAGGCCGAGATTTCCGATTTGGAAAAGACAACGGTTGCCACCGGCAAGATTGAGCCACGCGACGAGATCCTCATCAAGCCTCAGATTTCCGGCATTATCGATGCGGTATACAAGGAGGCAGGACAAACCATCAAGAAGGGCGAAGTTATCGCCAAGGTCAAAGTCATCCCTGAGTTGGGAACCTTGAACTCGGCCGAAAGCCGTGTACGCCTGGCCGAAATCAACGCCCAACAAAGCGAGACCGACTTCAGCCGTATGCAGAAGCTATACGAAGCCAAGCTCGTCAGTAGCGAAGAGTTTGAAAAAAGCGAAGTTGCCGTAAAGCAAGCCCGCGAAGAACTTCAAACCGCCAAGGACAACCTGGAGATCGTGAAGGAAGGCATTACCAAGAACAGTGCCTCGTTCAGTAGCACTTTGATTCGCTCCACCATCGACGGACTCATCCTGGATGTACCCATCAAGGAAGGCAACTCTGTCATCATGAGCAACACCTTCAACGATGGTACGACCATCGCCACCGTTGCCAACATGAACGATTTGATTTTCCGAGGAAACATCGACGAGACCGAAGTGGGTCGTCTACACGAGGACATGCCAGTCAAGATTACCCTGGGAGCCTTGCAAAACATGAGCTTCGATGCCGTATTGGAATACATCTCTCCGAAAGGCGTGGAAGAAAACGGAGCCAACCAATTCGAAATCAAAGCCGCCATCACCATCCCCGATAGCATCACCGTCCGCTCTGGGTATAGTGCCAATGCCGAAATCGTGTTGGAGCGTGCCCAAAAAGTGCTGACCATCCCCGAAAGTGCCATCGAATTCAGCGGTGATTCTACCTTTGTTTACCTCTTGACAAATGGCACCCCCGAACAAGAGTTCCAACGCCAGCCGGTTACCATCGGCATGAGCGACGGTATCCGCATCGAAATCAAGCAAGGATTAAAAGAAGGTCAACAAGTGCGTGGAGCACAGAAAGGAGTCTAAGCCATGAAGAAACTCGTTTTATCCGTCTGCCTCATCATGGCATCCGGCCTCAGCATACAAGCCCAAAACGCCTGGAGTCTGCAACAATGCATCGAGCATGCCATCACGCACAACCTCAGCATCAAGCAGAAAGAGGCCGCACGCGACCAAAGTGCCGTCGAGCTGAACACCGCCCAATGGAGCCGCCTCCCCAACCTGAACGGCAATGTAGGCCAGTCGTTCAACTTCGGGCGTGCCATTCAGGCCGACAACACATATGGCAATCGAAACACCCGCAACACCAACTTTTCCGTGGGCACCAGCATCCCGCTCTTTACCGGCATGCAGATACCTAACAACATCGCCCTGAGCAAGCTGAACCTGAAAGCAGCCACCGAAGATTTGAACAAGGCCAAGGAAGACATCAGCATCCAGGTGGCTTCCTATTACCTGCAAGTGTTGTTCAACGAAGAGCTGGTCAAGATTGCCCAAAGACAAGTGGAGTTGAGCCAAGAGCAACTCGACCGGAAGGTCACGTTCTTCAAGAACGGGAAAGCCTCCGAAGCCGAAGTGTACGAAGCCAAATCCCGTGTTGCCCAAGACGAATACTCCTTGGTGCAAGCCCAAAACAATCACCAACTGGCCTTGCTCGACTTGTCACAACTCCTGGAGCTTCCCACACCCGAGAACTTCCAAATTGAGACGCCTAATGTAGAAGCCTTCAGCACCCAACTCTCCTTGCCGGACGAAGTCTACGCCCAGGCTCTGCTGAACAAACCCGCCATCAAGGCCGCCCAATACCGTTTGGAAGGTGCCGCCAAGAGCATCCGCATCGCCCAAAGTGCCTGGTATCCGCAACTCTCGTTCGGTGCCGGGATAGGAACCAACTATTACAGCATCACGGGGATAGAGAATGCCTCCTTCGGTAGCCAATGGCATCAAAACATGAACAAGTACCTGCAATTTTCGCTCAGCATCCCCTTGTTCAATCGCTTCGCGACCCGCAACCGCGTAAAGAGTGCCCGTATCCAGCGTAACGCACTGGCTTGGCAATTGGAAGAAAGCAAGAAGGCCCTGTACAAGGAAATTCAGCAGGCCTACTATAATGCCCGTGCTGCCGAAAGCCAATACCAAAGCAGCCAAACCGCCAGCCAATCGGCCGAAGCCTCCTTCAAGCTGATGAGCGAGAAGTATGCCAACGGAAAGGCTACCGCCACCGAGTACAACGAAATGCGTGCCACCTGGATGAAAGCACTTTCCGAACAGGTGCAAGCCCGCTACGATTATTTGTTCCGAAGCAAGATTTTGGAATTTTACCAAGGTAAGCAACTGACCCTCTAAACGCCTTGACATTTGAGACAAAACGCCAAGGGGTTTTGATGCAAACGCCTTGACGTTTTAAAAAAACGTCTTCACGAATTAAAAAAAGACCTTGAAGAATTTTGAAAACTTCAAGGTCTTTTCTTTATGCTAGAAGACGAGCCCGAGTCAACTAGCATGACCATCGTTCGTCATCTAGCATAACCGGCGTTGGTCTTCTAGCATGACGAAGGCCAGTCTTCTAGCATGATTCTCCTCTATTACAAGATAAAATTATCCTATCGTCACTTCTTCACCATCTTCACTTTACACTAATCTTCAGTAGGTTAAAGTGCCGTTCCGTGATTCTTTCGAGCGAAGATGGTGAGCCTCCTCTTAGAGCGTCCAGCATATTCTCCTCGTGTCATCCTGAGCATCGTGAAGAATCTGCATCCATCCACAAAAGCATCTTCACTCCCCAAACCAAGGTTTAGCACTCCAATACTCTCATTATCAACAAGTATGCCGTTCTGAAGATCTGAGAGTGGGTTAATGTCAAACTACTAAGGAATGGACTTTAGCAAGGATTTTCTCAAACGAATAAATATAAAATCAGACCAAACGGATACCCCCTTCTTCCAACACAACCAGGCGTTTCTTGTACAAATCGCCCACGGCCTTCTTGAACGTTTTCTTACTCACACCAAAAGTGTCGTAAATGATTTCGGCAGCACTCTTGTCATTTAAGGTAGTATATCCACCTTGCTCTTTAATAAACTGAAGCAATACATCCGAAAAGTCTTTCACTTTACGCTGACCATCTTGTTGCAAAGCCAAATCAATCTTGCCATCCTCGCGTACCTGACGAACATACGCCGTAAGTTTCATACCAGGTTGTAACGGTTGGAAGATTTCATTTTGATAGACAAGACCTCCGTAACGGTTTTCGACGATAACCTTATAGCCCAAATCTGTCTTCTGCCAAACCATTACTTCAACCTCCTGACCCGGTTCATAATCCGGCATATCCTTGGAAAGGTAACGTTCGATCTTAGCCGAAGCCATGATGCGATAACTTTCTTCGTCCACATGAGCATGAATCACATAACGGTGGCCTTTCTGCATCTTCATCTTCTGCTCGCGGAAAGGGACAAAGAGGTCTTTCATCAAGCCCCAATCAAGAAAGGCTCCAAACTCGTTGACCCATGCCACTTCCAGACAAGCAAATTCGCCCACTTGCACCAAGGGTTGTAGTGTAGTGGCAATCAAACGTTCTTCATTATCCAAGTAAATGAAGACATTGAGGACATCTCCCGGTTTGCATCCTTCGGGGACATAGCGTTTGGGCAATAGGATTTCGCCTTCCTCGCCTCCATTTAAATAGACACCGAAATCGACTTCCTTTACGACTTCCAGCTGATTGTATTTACCTAGTTCGATCTGCATATTTCTTTATTTTCTATTTTACACTTTCGGATTGGATTCTGCCGTCTACCAAATGGATTGTCCGGTCGGTAAGACTAGCCAAGCCTTCATCGTGGGTTACGATGACAAAGGTCTGCCCCAACTTATCCCGTAACTCGAAAAAGAGTCGATGCAATTCTTCCTTGTTGCCACTATCCAAACTTCCTGAAGGTTCGTCGGCCAAGATTACAGCAGGCCGATTTATCAAGGCCCTTGCTACGGCTACCCTTTGTTTTTCACCTCCGGAGAGAGCAGATGGTTTATGGGAAGCACGGTCGGACAATCCCAAAAAGTCCAACATTTGCTTTGCTTCCTTCAAGGCCAAGGATGAAGAAGTACCGCCAATCAAAGCCGGAATCATAACATTCTCCAAAGCCGTAAATTCAGGAAGCAACTGATGGAATTGGAACACAAATCCTATATGCCGGTTACGGAAGGCCGACAATTCCTTTTCTTTCAAGGTACTGACATCGGTGCCATTCAATACTACTTGCCCTGTATCGGCCTTGTCCAAAGTACCCATAATCTGCAACAAGGTGGTCTTACCGGCACCGCTAGGTCCAACAATACTAACGATTTCACCTTGGCGGATATGAAGGTCTATCCCCTTCAAGACTTGAAGCTCTCCAAAACTTTTGGTTATATGTTTGATATCAATCATTGTATTTATTCGTCTCCTTTCTTAAACCAACGGTATACCCATCGAGACACGTTTTCATAAATCTTGTTTTCGGATTGACTACGAGGACTCGAGAAGGTAATCATTTCTTGTGGAGCTCCCAACTGATCGGGGTAAACCAGCATCAGGCTGTTGTCCGAGAAATAACGGGTAATCTGATTAGGCAGTTCTTCAAAGGAAGCCTGATAAGAGATAGAACCTTTTCGGGCACTGACAATCACCAGCAAATGATCGTAGTTTACCTGTCCGGTAAGCAAAAGCAAATCGTCCCAATCGTCCAAAAACGAATACTCCGCCCGTACCCCATGATGGAACTTATTGACATATCCTTCAATGCGAGGTATCGTATCTGTATGCCCCCAAAAATGCACCCTACACCCTAATTGTGTCCCGATACGTGCCACACGTTCTATCCATTTATAAAAACCAGCCTCATACTCCGCCTTGGGAGGAACTGCCACAATGATGCGACGAATGAGGTTAGGAGGAATGACACTCTTGACAATCATGAGTTGACGGTTAGTCCCTTTCAAAAGGCTTTGAGTAAAAGTACCCAAGAAAGAGTCGAGCAAACCATGTTTATGGTGCAAACCCATCACTACTTCGGAAGCATTCATCTCACTGACTGTATGTAGGATACCCGAAGCAATGTTGGTGCTCAACCGACAACGTGTCTTCATCGGGACATCTACCGCCGAGGCTATCCGAGCTGCATATTCCAGATTCTTTCGCCTTTGTGCCAATTTCCCTTGTTTTTTGGTCTCGTCGTACTCTACTTCGACCGTTACGCCCAACAATTCTTGTTTAGAGCGTGGTTCACGCATCATCAAGGCAACATTAACCAATGATTCTACCGTCTCAGGATTGGATATGGCTACCAGCATGCGTTCTTCTTCCTTGTTTTTCGACTCCTTGATTTCACCACTTTCTTCAGACAAAGCCAAAGTACGGGAAGCGTGTTCGGTTGTCACAGAACTAATGATACAAGAAATCAGAATCATAATGACAACCCCATTCAACATGTCTTCGTTCATCAAGAAATGTCCCGGAGAAATTTCAATCTGTGTACCTACCATCACCATAGCCAATGCACCGGCAGCATGGGCATTACTCAAACCGAACAACATTTGACGAGATGCGACCGACATGCCATATATTTTCTGAGTAACCCAAGCAGCCAACCATTTGGTCAGAGTGGCCACCAACACCATCACAATCACGACTTTGATTGTTTCTCCACCAGAGAATAAAGCACCCAGATTAATCAACATTCCCACCCCAATCAAGAAATAAGGGATAAACAAAGCATTGCCTACAAACTCTGTACGGTTCATCAATGGTGATACATGGGGAATGAGGCGGTTCAGAACCAAGCCTGCCAAAAACGCCCCAAAGATACCTTCCATTCCGGCTAATTCGGCCAACGCGGCACTCAGGAACACCAAAGCCAGCACAAAGATATATTGCATAACATTGTCTTCGTAAGTACGGAAGAACCAACGGGCAAAACGTGGAAAAGCCAAGAAGACAAAAACACAATAACCTACACACTTCAATACAAAAAGTATCCAAGAGCCTGAATTAAGTTCCCCCTTATACATTCCTGAGATTCCGGCCAAGATAAACAGTGCCACCGTCAAAGCAAACATGGTACCTCCAATGGATATGGATACGGAAGGATGGCGGGACATGCCATAACGTCCTACAATAGGATAGGCCACCAAGGTATGTGAAGCAAAGATACACGACAACAGTAAAGAGGTACCAACCTCGAATTGCAAGAAGGAAATACCAACCCACATCCCTACAGCAAAAGGTATGAAGAACGTCAATACCCCAAAGACAAATGCCTTGCCGAGATTCTTCTTCAGATTTTCCAGGTCCATTTCCAAGCCGGCCAAAAACATGATATAATAGATACCGACTTTTCCAAACAATTCAAAGCTACTGTCACGCTCCAATATATTGAATCCGTACTTACCGATAACGACACCTGCCAAAATCATTCCGATGATATGCGGTATACGCAACCGTCCCAACAAAATGGGAGCAAACAGAATGATCATCAGTACCAGGAAGAAAATCCAAGTAGGGTCTGTAATCGGAAAATGTATGCCAAGATTCAACAAATTCATACTAATTAGCCTCAATAATTCTATATATGGACAAAGATAAAGAAAAATCACGAAAAGGGGAATGGTAGATTCCCATTTTATCGTACTTTTGTAGAAAAGACAGAATCAAACCTACATTTATAACTATGATGAAAAAACTTTTGTTTACTGTACTCATTGCCGTGAATTGCTTTTCCCTACAAGCACAGACTTTACGGTTCAACTCCAACGGGGAGTTTAAGATTGCTCAATTTACCGATATCCATTGGACGCCGGGAGTTGCAGAAAGTGAAGCACAAGTTCCAAGAATGATAGAGCAGATTGTTGCTACAGAAAAGCCGGACCTGCTTATCTTTACCGGTGACATTGTTACCGCCAAACCCGCCATGGATGCATGGAAAAGTTTCGCACAGATGTGTGCAAAGGTAGGTATCCCTTATGCCGTAACTATGGGAAACCATGACCCGGAAATGACAAGTCGGGAATCTATCTACAATTTCCTTGAAGGACAACCATTGTTTATCGGTGAGAAAGGCCCAAAAGATATTGCCGGAATGGGTAATTATGTGCTTCCGGTATTAGCCTCCGATGGCACAAGCAAGGCACGTGCCTTATTATATTGTATGGATTCCAACGATTACTCGCCCAACCAAGAAAGATATGGATACTATGGGTGGGTAGAGCACGACCAAATAGCTTGGTATCGCGAACAAAGCGAGAAATATACTGCATGGAACGGAGGAACACCGCTACCGGCATTGGCTTATTTCCACATGGCTCTCCCTGAATTTCACATGGCGGTCATCGAAAACCGTTGGAAAGCTGAAGTTGAAAAGGCCAAGAAAGAAGGCAAGCCCAGACCTCGCATGAGACCTCAAAGCAATTATGCACCGGTGAACAGCGGACTGTTTGCTTCTTTCATTGAGAAAAGAGATGTGATTGGAGCATTTGTTGGACACGAGCATAACAAGGATCACATTCTGGAGTACAAAGGAATCGCATTGGGATATGGACGAGTTTCTGGATATGAAGCCAACGGCAAGAATGAACGAGGTAGCCGTATCGTTGTTTTACATGAAGGAGAATATACTTTTGATAGTTGGATTACAACTCCTAAAGGGAAAGAAACTGTTTACCAATATCCACAAGCTTTACAAGCCTCTGTAGATACCAATGAGTTAATGCCGGCTCTGGATGTACATCCTTCCAGAAAAGGAGTTTCTTATAAGTATTACACCGGAAAATTCAAGAGCGTAAAGGACTTTGCCGAAAAAGGCACATTAATCGAAGAAGGCTTTATCCCGAATTTTACCATCGAGCAAGCCAGAGGCAGAGACCATTTCGGATATGATTTCAGCAGTTATCTCCAAATACCTCACGATGACCTTTACCAGTTCAGTTTGGTCTGTGACGATGGAGCACAACTTTTTATTGACGACAAACTGGTCATTGATTGTGACGGGTCACACAGCCGAAGTGCTGTTGTTGCCAAACTAAATTTGGCTCAAGGTTTCCATAAGATCAGACTTCTCTATTTCGAAGATTACATGGGAGAGTCACTCGGCCTTTGGGTGGAAAGCAAAACAATGCGTAAAAATACCATTGACAACAACCTGCTTTACCAAACAGCAATGCCGGGCCAGCAACTGCACTTCAACCCGGACGGCAAATTCAGAATTGCCCAATTTACCGACCTTCATTTAGACCCCAATACAGAGAAGAGCCAGCAAACCCTTCGCATGATTCAGGATGTTGTCAACAAAGAAAATCCGGATTTAGTATTGCTCACTGGCGACGTAGTCACTACCGGCCCTTCCAACAAAGGTTGGGGAATGATAGCAGAGACACTGGAAAAGGTTGGTAAACCTTATGGAGTTGTTTTCGGCAACCACGACTCTGAAGTGACTTCACGCGATAGTGTTTTCAATTATTTGGAAAAATCACCCTTTTTCATCGGTGAGAGAGGTATCCGTTTGGAAAAGAAAATGGGCAATTACATCTTACCTATCTTTGCATCCGATGGTTCCAACAAGGAAAAAGCATTGATTTATTGTTTTGACTCCGGCGAATTTGGAGGCGACCAGGAACGATTGGGACAATATGAGTGGTTTGACTGGGAACAAATAGACTGGTACAGGAAACAAAGCCAATCCTATACTTTCAAGAACAATGACCAGCCTCTCCCATCGGTTGCCTTCTTCCATATTCCTACTCCTGAATTCCGATATTTAAACGGACGGGATGATGTTTATGGAAGTGTGCTGAACATTTCCGGTTTTGGTTCTCCTGAGATTAATTGTGGCATGTTTCTTTCTTTCCTTGACATGAAGGATGTTATGGGAACCTTTGTCGGCCACGACCATGCCAACGACATTATCGGCCAAATCAACGGAATAGCGTTGGGATACGGAAGAGTTTCCGGATACGACGCAAGTGGAAGGCTAGAACGCGGTGGTAGAATCATTGAATTGCACGAAGGACAATTTACTTTCGACACTTGGAATGTTACCCCTAAAGGTAAAGAATTTGTCTACCATTATCCTTCGGGAATAACCTCAACCGATGAAAACCAACTTTCATATTTACCTGCAAAGAAATTGAACCTCAAGAAGAACGGTGTAAAATACACTTATTACGAAGGAATATTCAAGAGCCTTGATGAGGTTAAAAGTAAAGGAAAGAAGATAGACAAGGGAACTATGCCCTATTTTATTGTGGACGAAGCTCCTGTCAAAGACCACTATGCTTATGATTTCGAAAGCTGGATAAACATTCCTGAAACCGGAGTCTATCGATTCTTTATCAACTCAGACGATGGTGCTAGATTGTATATCGACGGTAAATTGCTTATCAACAATGACGGTTCGCATAGTGCCGCTCGAAAAGGTGCTAAAATTGCCCTCAATAAAGGCTTCCATGAAATCAAGATTGAATATTTTGAAGACTACATGGGACAAGAATTGAAAGTACGAATGCTTGGCCGGAATATGCCAGAACAATTAATACCGGCCAATCTGCTTTTTATTAAATAATACGCACAAATCAAGAAAAAGACTTCTTTTTACAAAAGATTCCATAATTTGTTCTATTTTTGCAGTTCAATAAAAGAAAGGTAAAAATAGAACAAATTATTACTAATTATAAACGAAAGATACAAAAATGAAAGTAGCAATTGTTGGTGCAAGTGGTGCCGTAGGTCAAGAGTTCCTGCGTGTGCTCGATGAAAGAAATTTTCCGATTGACGAGTTGGTGTTGTTCGGTTCCTCACGTAGTGCCGGACGAAAATACACATTCCGCGGAAAAGAGATAGAGGTGAAACTACTTCAGCACAACGATGACTTTAAAGGAGTAGACATTGCATTTACTTCTGCAGGTGGAGGCACTTCGCAAGAATTTGCTGAAACCATCACCAAGCATGGAGCTGTTATGATAGACAATTCCAGTGCATTCCGTATGGATGAAAATGTACCTTTGGTTGTTCCAGAAGTCAATGCTGCAGACGCATTGAATCGCCCACGCGGTATCATTGCCAATCCGAATTGTACTACAATTCAAATGGTAGTAGCTCTGAAAGCAATTGAAAACCTCTCGCACATCAAGCGTGTACATGTATCCACTTATCAAGCAGCCAGCGGTGCCGGTGCTGCAGCAATGGACGAACTCACAGAACAATATCGTCAGGTATTGGCAGGCGAGCCTGTTACTGTAGAGAAATTTGCATACCAGTTGGCTTACAACCTAATTCCTCAGATTGATGTATTTACCGATAACGGATACACTAAGGAAGAGATGAAGATGTTCAACGAAACACGTAAAATCATGCACTCGGATATTCAAGTAAGTGCAACTTGTGTTCGTGTTCCGGCACTTCGTTCTCACTCTGAAAGCATTTGGGCAGAAACCGAACGTCCTGTTTCTATCGAAGAAGCCCGCGAAGCTTTTGCTAATGGCGAAGGTTTGGTGCTCATGGATAACCCTGCTGAAAAAGAATATCCAATGCCACTATTCTTGGCAGGAAAGGATCCGGTTTATGTAGGCCGTATCCGCAAGGATTTGGCTAACGAAAATGGTTTGGCTTTCTGGATCGTAGGAGACCAAATCAAGAAGGGAGCAGCTTTGAATGCTGTACAGATTGCCGAATACTTGATTAAAGTAGGTAATATCAAATAAGCAGATAATTGGATTGATAAATAAAAAAGGGAGGAATTAAAGTTCCTCCCTTTTTTATTATTTTTTCAATCGTTTGACTTCAACCAAGTTCAAATCAAAGATTAAAGTTGAATAAGCAGGGATTACATCCTGTCTAGATGGGCCATATCCCAATTCGTTCGGAATGTATAATTCCCAACGATCACCCTCTTTCATTTCCTGCAAAGCAGTTGTCCATCCGGCAATCAGCCCTCCTACCTGAAACTTAGTAGGCATCGCAGTCTCTTCATTCAACTCTCCTTGAAAATTCTTGTCGAATACAACGGTCTTACCATTATAAAGCGGAATCAAACGACCACTATAATTTACAGCCACAGTATCTGTAAACAAAGGAGTAGCTCCATTACCACTTTTCACGATTTTACAATAAACGTATTCATTCACATTAAAAAGGCCTCCAACCAACGAGCCTAAATCCGTTGGATCGAACTTATAACTATGAATGATTCTCCATTCTGTCGGATTAGCTTGTGCCACAGCAGCAATGGAGTCAATATATGCCTGATTCCGCTCTTCCCATTTAAAGTATGGATCTACCGTACCATCTGTTTCTTCACATGAAACGATGGCAAAAGGGACAACAAACAACCATGCAATCAGCCAAAGAATACTTTTCTTCATACTTTATTTATTATTGCAATGTCTTCAACAAACTAGTGATGCTCACCTTGTCAGCGATAATGTTGTTCAGTTCGCTGATAGCCACACGTTCCTGCTGCATGGTGTCACGGTTACGGAGAGTCACGCAGTTGTCTTCCAATGTCTGGTGGTCAACAGTGATACAGTACGGAGTACCGATAGCATCCTGACGACGGTAACGCTTGCCGATGGAATCCTTTTCATCGTACTGGCAGTTGAAGTGGAACTTCAAGTCGTTGATGATTTCACGAGCCTTTTCTGGCAGGCCGTCCTTCTTCACCAATGGCATAACAGCCAACTTCACCGGAGCGAGTGCTGCAGGCAACTTCAAAACCACGCGAGTTTCACCGTTTTCAAGCTTTTCTTCCGTATAAGCAGCACTCATGATGCTGAGGAACATACGGTCTACACCAATCGAAGTTTCGATGACGTAAGGTACATAGCTTTCGTTGATTTCCGGATCGAAATACTTGATGCTCTTGCCCGAGAACTTTTCGTGCTGGCTAAGGTCGAAGTTAGTACGTGAGTGGATACCTTCCACTTCCTTGAAACCGAATGGCATAAGGAATTCAATATCGGTTGCAGCATTAGCGTAATGAGCGAGTTTGTCATGGTCGTGGTAACGGTAGTGGTCATCGCCGAAACCAAGTGCCTTATGCCATTTCAAACGAGTTTCTTTCCACTTGGCGAACCATTCGAGTTCAGTACCCGGCTTCACGAAGAACTGCATTTCCATCTGTTCGAACTCACGCATACGGAAGATGAACTGACGGACCACGATTTCGTTACGGAACGCCTTACCAATCTGAGCGATACCGAAAGGAATCTTCATACGGCCAGTCTTCTGCACGTTCAGGTAGTTCACGAAGATACCTTGAGCAGTTTCCGGACGGAGGTAAATCTTCATTGCACCATCGGCTGTAGAACCCATTTCGGTAGAGAACATCAAGTTGAACTGACGAACTTCTGTCCAGTTCTTAGTACCCGAGATAGGACAAACGATTTCTTCGTCAAGGATAATTTGACGGAGTTCCTCGAGGTTGTTATCGTTCAACGCCTTGGCAAAACGTTCGTGAAGAGCGTCCTTCTTGGCTTGGTTTTCGAGTACACGAGCATTGGTAGCACGGAACTGAGCTTCGTCGAAAGCTTCACCGAAACGCTTGGCAGCCTTGGCTACTTCCTTGTTGATTTTTTCATCGTACTTAGCCATTTGGTCTTCGATGAGCACGTCTGCACGATAACGCTTCTTCGAATCCTTGTTATCAATCAATGGGTCGTTGAACGCATCTACGTGTCCTGATGCCTTCCAAATAGTAGGATGCATAAAGATTGCAGAGTCGATACCGACAATGTTTTCGTGCAAGAGCACCATGCTCTGCCACCAATATTGCTTGATGTTATTTTTCAATTCCACGCCCATCTGTGCATAGTCATACACCGCACCCAGGCCATCGTAGATTTCGCTTGACGGGAATACAAAACCATATTCCTTGCAATGCGAAACGAGTTTCTTAAAAACGTCTTCTTGTGCCATTTTCTTCTTATTTATTTTTTGTTGTTACTTTCTTTTATTCTCCATATTGCATCCCCGTTTCATTCTGAGCGACGCGAAGGATCTGATACCATCCACTTGTGCATTCAGATTCTTCACCACGTTCAGAATGATACGAAAGAAAGCATCCGAATGACAAGAAAGGGAAAGAAACATTCGCTTCTCTCCGAAATAAAGTGCAAAGTAAATGATTTTTTTCGGAAAAAATCGTATTTTTGTGTTCATATCATGAGAACATTAAGGAATTTAAATAGATATGAGCGACGAATCCATCGATAAAGAAGGTTTGAAGAACGAAAACACCCCATCATCCGAAAATCAGCACTCTGATTACAAACCCGCCGATACCAAAGCCGGGTTGGTAAAACATCAGTTAACCGGCATGTACCAAAACTGGTTTTTGGATTATGCCTCTTATGTAATTCTTGAAAGAGCTGTACCTCACATCAACGATGGTTTCAAACCCGTTCAACGCCGTATCTTGCACAGCATGAAACGTTTGGATGATGGACGTTACAATAAAGTAGCAAACATCGTCGGCCATACCATGCAATTCCATCCTCATGGTGACGCATCCATTGGGGATGCTCTTGTACAGTTAGGACAAAAAGACTTATTAATCGATTGCCAAGGAAACTGGGGAAACATTCTGACTGGCGATGGTGCTGCAGCTCCACGATACATCGAAGCACGTTTGTCCAAATTTGCACTTGACGTAGTATTCAATCCCAAGACTACTGAATGGCAATCATCATACGATGGTCGTAATAAAGAACCGATTACGCTTCCTGTCAAATTTCCACTCCTATTGGCACAAGGTGTTGAAGGGATTGCAGTCGGACTTTCATCCAAAATTCTGCCGCACAATTTCAATGAATTATGCGACGCAGCAATAGCCTATTTACGTAAAGAAACATTCCAACTTTACCCAGACTTTCAAACTGGGGGCTCCATTGATATTTCCCGCTATAATGACGGAGAAAGAGGCGGTGTTGTAAAAGTTCGTGCCAAGATAAACAAGATAGACAATAAGACATTGGCCATTACCGAAATTCCTTTTGGGAAAACCGTCCCGAGCGTTTGCGATTCGATTGTAAAAGCCAGTGAAAAAGGGAAAATTAAAATCCGCAAAGTAGAAGATCTGACTTCTGAAAAGGTAGAAATTTTGGTACACCTCGCTGCAGGTGTATCATCAGACAAGACATTGGATGCCCTCTATGCTTTTACGGATTGCGAAGTCAGCATCTCGCCTAATTGTTGCGTCATCGACGAAAAGAAGCCGCATTTTTTAACCGTTAGCGATGTTTTACGAAAATCTGCCGACAACACGCTCAATCTTTTGCGGAAAGAATTGGAAATACGTAAAGGTGAGTTATTGGAAAGTCTTCATTTTGCGTCACTCGAAAAAATATTTATTGAAGAACGTATCTACAAGGATAAAAAGTTTGAACAGGCAGAAAACATGGATGCTGCATGCGAACATATCGACGATCGCTTGACACCATTTTACCCCCAGTTTGTCCGCGAAGTAACCAAAGAGGATATCTTGCGACTAATGGAAATTAAAATGGCACGCATCCTAAAATTCAACAAGGATAAGGCCGACGAAAACATAGCCCGAATCAGAGAAGAAATCGAGGAAATTAACTTTAAGTTGGCTCACATCGTAAACTATACAATCGATTGGTTCGAAATATTGAAAAATAAATACGGAAGCAACTACCCTCGACGTACAGAATTACGAAACTTTGACACCATTGAGGCAGCCAAAGTAGTAGAAGCCAATGAAAAGCTTTACATCAACAGAGAAGAAGGTTTCATCGGCACTTCACTGAAAAAGGATGAGTTTGTTGCCAATTGTTCCGACATTGACGACATTATCTTATTCTATAAGGATGGTAAATACAAGATTGTCCGTGTAGCTGACAAGATGTTTGTCGGCAAGAATGTCTTGTACGTCAACGTATTTAAAAAGAATGACAAACGCACAATCTACAATGTAGTATATCGGGATGGCAAAGCCGGTTTCCACTACATAAAACGATTCAACATCACTTCGATTACTCGCGATCGTGAATACGATGTTACTCAAGGTAATCCAGGGTCACGTATTGTTTACTTCACAGTGAACCCTAATGGAGAAGCCGAAGTTATCAAAGTAACATTAAAGCCCAATCCCCGACTCAAAAAGATTTCATTCGAAAAAGATTTCAGCGAAATCAGCATTAAAGGCCGGCAATCCATGGGAAACATCCTTTCTAAAAATGACGTCCATAAGATTGTATTGAAACAACGGGGTGGGTCTACTTTAGGTGGACGCAAAGTATGGTTCGACCCAGACATATTACGCCTAAACTATGATGAACGTGGGCAATATCTTGGAGAATTCTTTAGTGATGATTTGATTTTAGTAGTCATGGAAAACGGAGAGTTCTATACTACCAACTTTGACTTGAACAACCATTACGAACCGGGAATGCGTGTGATTGAAAAATTCCAGCCAGATAAAATATGGTCTGCCGCACTTTATGACGCTGATCAGCAAGGCTATCCATACATCAAGCGTTTTACATTCGAAACGTCATCGCGTAAACTGAATTATTTAGGAGAGAACAAGCATAACCAATCTATCCTTTTAACAGATGTGGTATATCCAAGAATTCAGATCAAATTCGGTGGTGCTGATAATTTCAGAGAGCCACTGGAAATAGACGTTGACGACTTTATCGGAGTAAAAAGCTATAAAGCCAAAGGAAAACGTATCACTACATTCTGTGTAGAAAGCATTTCGGAACTGCCTCCTATACGTTTCCCGGAAGACGAATCGGATGCTACAGAAAACACAGAAGAAGAGACACTTATAGAGGATCCAGATCAAGGGAAAAGCAATTCGGACATCATCGATGAAATAACTGGACAAATGAAACTATTCTAACTCATGAAAAGATGTATTCTTTTACTCTTTTTTACGTGTTGGTGTATCCTAAGCATCCAAGCACAACAGGATAGTATTCTGGTAAACAGATACGTCATGCGTTCTACGCTTTATGGGATAGGATATACAAATATCCTAGACACTTATCTGTCTCCCGCAGAATATACAGGAGCTGAAATACGTATTCTACGTGAAAACATGAGAATGACTCGGCTTTTAAATGGAAAGGTTTCTCGACAAAGCCTTTTCCAAGCACAAATGGCCATGACAGAGAATCGTGCTGGGACAGGTAGCGAATTTGCCTTTTTAGCAAATTGGAATTTTGCATGGCACTACCAACATAGGTTCAATGAACACATCAAGCTATTAGTGGGGCCAAATATCGATTTAAATGGTGGTATGATCTATAATTTCAGGAATTCCAATAATCCGGTACAGGCGAAGGCGTATGTTAATTTAGGTGCTTCCGGAATGACCATCTATCGATTTAATATCAAAGAGTATCCTTTCGTATTACGATATCAGCTAAATCTACCATTACTAGGTATCATGTTTTCGCCTGAATATGGACAACCATATTATGAAATGTCCATTTCGCATGACTGGGGAAAGAATCTTTGTTTTACTTCCCTACACAATCAGCCGGCAATCCGCCAATTCATTACCCTTGATTTTCCCATCAAAAGTCTGAATGTACGTGTCGGATATGTATGCGACATTCAACAATCAAAAGTTAACCATCTAAGAAATCACACATGGTCACATACTTTTATGGCAGGAATCGTTAAAAACTTTTATGTATTAAAAGGTAAGAACAAAGTTGCTATGCCAGCTTCAGTTAGCCCCTATTGATTATTATGAGAGAACTAAGATTTATAAGACATCTGCTAATTTTGTTAGCTCTTACTCTAATTTTCCATGCGTGTATCACGGAAGAGATATCCGAGAACACCCCTAAAGGAAATTTTCAAGCTTTATGGGAAATCATCGACACCAAATATTGCTTTCTGGATTACAAACAAGATGAATATGGACTTGACTGGAAGCAAGTATATCAAACCTATAGCAATCGGCTTACAGATGACATGGGTAACAAAGCACTATTCCAAGTTCTATCCGAAATGCTAAAAGAGCTTCGCGATGGACATGTAAATTTGGTAGCCTACCATGAAACATCTCAATACCGAGAATGGTATGACAATTATCCTACTAATTTTGTAGATACAATCCAACGTATCTATTTAGGAAAAGACTATGTAACGGCTGCAGGAATTAAATATTCCATTCTAGAAGACAATATAGGTTATATATATTATGGAAGTTTCAGTTCCGGTATCGGAGAGAGCAATCTAGATGAGATTCTCAACGAACTATCCATATGCGATGGTTTGATAATAGATGTGCGAAACAATGGAGGTGGATTATTATCTCTCTCCGATAGATTAGCATCTCGCTTTACAAATGAAAAGGTCTTAACAGGATACATGAGTTACAAAACAGGCCCCGGACACAACGATTTTTCCCAACCAGAACCTATCTATGTAGAGCCTGCCACGAACCGTGTTCGCTGGCAAAAAGCAGTAGCAGTACTTACAAATCGACGTTCCTACAGTTCTACCAATGATTTTGTTGGTAAGATGAAACAAATGCCCAAATCCATAATTGTCGGAGACAAGACAGGAGGAGGTTCTGGATTACCCTTTTCTTCTGAGCTACCCAACGGTTGGTCAGTCAGATTCTCGGCTTCGCCCATGTACGATCCTGACATGAATCATCTAGAGTTCGGTATTAATCCTGATATAAAGATAGACATGACTCTAGAAGATATGCAAAAAGGAAAAGACACTATTATCGAGGCTGCACGAGAAATCTTGAAAGCAAAGAAAGAATAAGGATAAAAGTTTGGAAATTCGTTTTTTTTATCTAAATTTGCAGTCGCTAACCTCAAGCAATGCGCACGTGGCGTAATTGGTAGCCGCGCTAGACTTAGGATCTAGTGCCGTGAGGCGTGGGGGTTCGAGTCCCTTCGTGCGCACAATAAAAAGACCGCTGAACAATTTCTGCGGTCTTTTATATTATTAACTCATTTGAATGATATCAATCAATATAGGCTTTAACCCACCCACAAAACATTCTACGGCAATAACCATCAATATCAAGCCCATTAAACGCATCATCACGTTATTACCTGTTTCACCTATAATTCTAACCAATTTTGTTGAAAGACGAAGTATTATATAAGTTATAACGTAAACTATTGCAATTACACTAATTAACGTCACCTTCAATTCCCAAGTTGTCGCATCAGACATATAAATAATACCATTAGCAATGGCACCAGGGCCACAAAGCATTGGTATAGAAAGAGGAGTAATAGAAATATCATTGGCATATGCCTTTATCTCATCTTCCTTCAATTTAGCATTACTATAACGGGCTTGTAACATATCATAACCAATCTTCAAAATAATAATCCCCGCAGCAATTCGAAACCCATTCGTTGAAATACCAAAAAATTGGAAAAGAAATTGGCCACAAAAGGTAAATCCCATGAGGATCAAAAATGAAGTTATTGTTGCACGTTTTACGATACGTTTACGTTCTTCATTACTTAAACCATTTGTCATGGTCAAAAAAACAGGCATCGTACCTAAAGGGTTTGTTAAAGTAAAGAAAGAAGCAAAACAAAGTAATGCAAAAGGGATAATCGTTTCCATAGTTTAAATATTAGGTATCACAAAAATACATTATTTATGGAATACTAAAAAACTATTAAACAAAAAAAAGCCTCCGATACAAATCAGTATCGGAGGCCTCTGTAAAAACGGCAGCTACCTACTCTCCCACAAACGCAGTACCATCGGCGTGACAAGGCTTAACTTCTCTGTTCGGAATGGGAAGAGGTGGAACCCTTGTG